>JACCZJ010000200.1 GCA_013696065.1 Nocardioidaceae bacterium | reverse complement strand
TGTTCCGTGAGGACCTCCTCGGGTTACAGGACGTCCTCGGGCGGTCACTGGCGCCTTGGCTTAGCCCTGATCGATAGTGCTGTGAGCACTGTGGGTACGAGAGCCGTTCCTGCGTGGAGCCAATGCTGGCTCGACTTATCTTCTCACGGATATCAACGGGCTGTAACTCTAAAGTAACAGCCCGTGGCTAGCACGAGCAGAACGATCTCCGTAGCCCGGTGAATTTCACGTTGTGCCAACAACAAGCTGCGCTGTGTAATGACATCGAAGGCGGCTGAATTCCTGGTGACAAAATGTGTATCGATTCGTCATGAATGCCCTCGTCGCACGTTAGATAGACGTGGTGCGCGACCGCGGACCACGTAATGTTGTGGGCAGCCCGACCTGCTGTTGTCGAGGCGCCTACCAAGGGGTGGAGAAGCATGCTGAGGAGAATGGCGCCGTTGCCAGCTGTGGCGACAGCTCTTGCGGGACTGCTTCTCGGCAGCGCGGGATGGGCAGCCGGGTCAGTGGCGCAGCCGACGGTAGTAAGTGAGGCCGCCGTCGCCTACACGCCCCACCTGATGGCCGATGCGGCCGTCTCCCATCCGTTGGCGCTGGCAATCGAGAATTCGCGCCAAACGATGTACGTCGGAGGCAAGTTCCAGTCGGTGGAGAATGCCGAGCGGACCGAAACGTACCTCCGTCAAAACATCATGGCGTTTGATGCCAACACGGGGCTGCTCTCGCCGACCTTCGCTCCGGATCTTGATGGAACGGTTTTCGCGATCCTCGGTATCGGCGACTCTGTGTATGTCGGAGGTGAGTTCCGGACCGTTGACGGAGTGGCCCGCCCGAGGCTGGTCAAGCTCGACGCCACCACCGGGGCGAGGGACCCCTCTTTCAACCCGACCGCAATTACTGGAGGAAGGGTAAGTGAGATCCGGCTCGTCAACGGTCGCCTGCTCGTTGGCGGCATGTTCGAAGACAAGTTGCTCGCGCTAGACCCCCTCACCGGCGCGGACACCGGCTACATCAACGTGGACATCGCTGGTCAACTTCGGCTCACCACCACGAAGACCGAGGTGTACCGATTCGCTGTGAACCCTCGAGGGACGAGGCTAGTTGCTGTAGGAAATTTCATCAGCGTGGACGGGGAGATACGCAGACGCGGTTTCATGCTCAACCTCGGCGCTACCGGAGCAGCCTTGAACCCGTGGTACTACCCACCGCTCAACAAGAAGTGCGCCTCCAACGCCCCCGGGCGCCAGGCTTACCTCGAGGACGTGGATTACTCTCCCGACGGCAGCTACTTCGTGTTCGCCTCCACTGGATTTGTGCCGAGGAGCACCGAGGAGATTGGCACCGCATTATGTGATGCCGCCGCCCGTTTCGAGGCCGGCACTGCCCACCCGGTGGCCCCCACCTGGATCAACTACACCGGTGGGGACACGTTGCACGCCGTCGCGGTCACCGGAGCCGCCGTCTACGTGCAAGGGCACAACCGTTGGTTGGACAACCCATATGGCAGAGACAGCGAAGGACTTGGCGCGGTGAGCCGACGGGGAATCGGTGCCATCGACCCCGTCTCCGGGATGGCGCTGGCCTGGAACCCCGTCAAGCCGGCGGCTCAGGGAGGTCAAGACTTCCTAGCAACACCTGAAGGTCTTTGGGTGGTGAGCGACAGCACGAAGTTTAACGGTACCTATCACCGCGGCATCGCATTCGCTCCTTTGCCATCGCAAGGTTGATGGCTTATCCCGAGTTAATGGTTAAGCGTAACTTTGAGTAATGGAATAACTCTCGAAAGTAAGCATCGAAGAAACGGCTTCTTCCGTCACAAACCTTTCTCTGTTACGTTAATAGCGTGTGAAGCGGGCAAATCGGCCCGAGAGCCACACCCTTCCCTTACCGCCGGGCCGTGATCGTCCTGGGAGAACTGGAGAGTTCATGCATACGACGAAGGCACTGTCGCCCTTGGCGGCCGTTCTCATGGCCTTGGTGCTTTTTACAGGAGGGACGGCTCAGGCCTCACCGGCTCAAGACGATGTGGTAAGCGAGGTAGCAGCCTCCTACACCCCCCACCTCTTAGCTGACGCTGCAGTCTCCAAGCCGTTGGCACTCGCGGTCGGCCAGTCCCAGACCGGTGCGACGATCTATGTTGGAGGTAGGTTCCAGTCGGTAGAGAACGCGAGGCGGACTCAAACGTATTCACGACAGAACATCGTGGCGTTTGACAGCACAACCGGGTCGATATCGACCTTCGCCCCTGACCTCGACGGGCTGGTCTACGCGATTCTCGGCGTGGGTGACTCTGTTTACGTGGGCGGGGAGTTCAGCACCGTTGACGGGACGCCTCGACCCGCCCTAGTAAAGTTGGATGCCACCACCGGTGCCAGAGACTTGAATTTCAATCCGACGGCAATTCCCGGGGGAAGGGTCAGCGAGATCCGACTCGTCAACGGGCGGCTCCTCGTGGGTGGAACCTTCGGGAAGAAGTTGCTTGCACTGGATCCGGTCACGGGTGCAAACACCAACTACATCGATATCTCCATCACCGGTCAGCTCCCGCTCACCACCAGCAAGGTGGAGGTATATCGGTTCGCGGTCAACCCTCAGGGGACGCGTCTCGTGGGCGTGGGTAATTTCACGACCGTGGCAGGCCAGGATCGTAAGCGCGTATTCATGCTCGAGCTCGGTCCCACGACGTCGTTGCACGATTGGTACTACGCACCACTCGACGAGAAATGTTATTCCAACACTCCGACCCGCCAGGCCTATGTGGACGATGTGGACTTCTCCCCCGACGGGAGCTACTTCGTTCTCGTGGCTACCGGCTTCGTGCAGCCGGAATGGCCGGCTCAGACCTTCACCGCGGTATGTGACGCGGCGGCTCGATTCGAGACCGATGACCCGAAACCTCTGAAGCCCACCTGGATCAACTACACCGGAGGCGACACCCTGCATTCCGTTGCGGTCACCGGGGCTGCCGTCTACGTCCAAGGGCACAACCGCTGGTTGGACAACCCGTACGGCAAGGACAGCCTTGGTGCCGGCGGCGTGGTTCGTAAGGGGATCGGCGCCCTCGACTCCACCAACGGTGAGGCGTTGGACTGGGATCCGCCGAAACCAGCGGCCCAGGGTGGACAAGACTTTCTGGCCACGTCCGAAGGCCTTTGGGTTGTCAGCGACAGCACGCGGTTCAACGGCAAATACCACCGCGGCATTGCCTTCGCGCCGCTTCCCTAACCCTTGAGTGTCCTGCAACCTCGAAAGGGCCTCACGCGGGTGGGGTGCGACTTGTCAGCGGGGCCGTCCATGACGTCTCTGTTGCGCTGCCTCAACGTCGCGTCTCAACACCCCTTTTCCGAGGCTCTATCGTGGAAAGCATGTTAGATCGCCGGACTTTGCTCGCCGCCGTCGCGGGCACCGGCGTGGCGGGCTTCGCGACGTACACACTTCTCAGTCCGGAGGCCGAGCCTGCAAGACCCTCGGTTCAGCAACTCCCGGGAGCGATCGAGGCCGATACAGTGCGGCGTTCTTTCGGCGTGAATACGCACCTCACCCGGACGAGTTCGCCGTATGCCGCGACGCCGGCAGCCGGCGGGGCCGTCGTCGAACTCATGGATCGGTTGGGCGCTGCCTACTGGCGGGAACGGGCTGCCGTCGAGGATCCCCTGCAGACCCGTGCTGCCCAAGACCTTGCGTCAATTGGATGCCGGCAAGTGGCGACGATAGGTGCGCTAGGGGACAGCGTCGAGGTCGTGTCGTCGACTGTACGGCAGCTGGCCGAGAGTTATGGCGCGGATGTCCGCGCTGTCGTGGCCGCAGTGGCCGGCGCAAACGAACCAAACGCGTCCGGGGGCGACTGGGTCGCCGGGAGCTTGCTCCATCAGCAAGCTGTCTTCGAACAGACGCGCAGCTTGCCATCTCTTGATGACGCCTTCGTCTTGGCGTCGGGTCTCAAAGGAGACTTGTCCGGCGCAGTGGCTGCTATGCGTGCGCTGGCCGAGACGTCCTATGAGAAGTGGGCGGACGTCGGCAACATCCACCACTACACGGCGGGCCAGGTACCCACGCTTGGTCTCGACGACCGACTCGCAGCCGCTGCCGCGGTGGTAGGAGACAAGCCGGTGTGGTGCACGGAGATCGGCTATGTCGACTGGCTCGGCCATGGCCCCGGCAATCCCGTGCCGCCTGACGTCTACGCCGCCTACATGCCGCGGGCGCTCATAGAAATGGTCCGGCGGGGAGTCCCAGCAATGATCAAGTACGAACTGCTCGACGATCTGGACCGTGCCGATACCTGGGAGGGTCACTTCGGCCTCGTCTACTGCCCCAGCAACGACCCCGAGCTGTGGGAGGAGAAGCCGGCCTTCGCGACATTGCGCCGCCTGCTCCAGATGACCGGGGACGAAGGTCCGGCCTTCTCGCCTCGCCCTCTGCCAGGCATGGTGACAGGCGATGTCTCTTCGATGGTCTTGGCCAAGCGGAATGGGTCGTATGTAGTGCTCTTGTGGCGCGATGTGTCGCTCTACGACGTGACCGCAGAAGAATCAACTCCCGTAGCTCCGATCACGGCCACGCTGACCTTGCCTAGTCGGCGCCCGCTCGCCTGGTCGGCGATGAACTCTGCGAGCACCTCGAGGCCGGTCCTCGGTGCTGAGATCAGGGTGCCTGTCGCCGGTGACGTGGTCGCAGTGACAGTCGGGCCGAACCGCTGAGACACACGAACATCAAGAGTCAGCCTTCGCGGCGACCTCAAGCCCGATCACGGCCGGAACGCACGAGATTGCCCGACGCCTCAGGCCTGTCGATTAGTCGCAAAGCGAGGTATCTGACGTGGCGCCGCCATACGCTGTCGCGATGACGAGTGCGCGGCTGCCGGGGGTTGCTGTTGCCGTCAGGCGCACGCCCACCACCTGGCCTTCACTCAAAAGAACTTGGCGGGCGTGACGTCGCGCGAGCGGGAGCGAGCAGGCTTTGACTTCGCTGTCGCCGAGGAGTGCCAAGTCTACTCCGAGTGCCGGGCCTATACCTCGATCTACGGTCGCCACGTCATCGAGATCGAGTATGACGACAACGGCATCCGAGCGTTTGGCCGTGCATGCAACCTGCGCGGAGATGCGATTTCTGTGGTGTTCCGTGATCGCCAGCTCAGACGACCCAGCCACCGACAATACGAGTATGCGGCCTGCTAGGGGTTTGCTGGCGATGGCTAATCCTCGATGCCCACCCACGCCACAAGGCCAATCGATCGGTATGTTCCTGGCCGCAGGGTGCAGCCGCAGCCACAGTAAGGGGCGGCTCGGGCCGGTGACACACTCAAAGAGTGCTAGACATTTCGCTCCCCGTCGATAGTCGTTCGCTGTTGGCCCGGTCCTTCGCCGCTTGTCTCGCATCAGTCACCGAGACCCTGACGGCAGACCTGCCGTCGACCGATGAGGATTGGCGTACATCGTTGGGGCAATGGCGACAATGGCTCGCGGGGAGGGGGTCCGGCCTTGTCGAACTGGCCAACGCCCAGCGGTTCAATTGGCCCGGCTACTGGATCGCGGTCGTCGAGGGTCAGGCAATGCGGTCAGAACCGATCGCCGTGCTGATGTTCGGCACCCCTGCTGGTGTCGTCTTGAGTCCCGCCTCGGTGGAGCTCCTAGGTCGGCCGTTGGGGGACCTCTCTGTGACGGCTGGCTACGTGGTCGCGGGTTTGGATCCCGCCCCGTCTACGGGTCGTCTCGCCATACGCAGCACCGGCGTGGTCGAGGCGATCGCGGTGGCCGACCTCGCAATGGCACCGATGCGGCTGGTCTCAACAGTCCAAGCATTGGCTGGCCGGGGCCTGCAGGGGGACCGTTATGCCACCAAAGCCGGAACCTTCACCCCGCGCGATGCGGGCGGACGAGGCTACGACCTGACCCTGATCGAGGCAGAGGTCCTCGAGGAGATGGTCTTGCCAAGCGGTCGACGACTGGGGTTTGCAGAATCCGACGCAACGTCTTGACCCGGGGCATCGACCTGAACTCTCTCGTCGGGCGACGTTTTCGCGTCGGAGATGTGGAATGTGTGGGGCAACGCTATTGCGAGCCGTGCGCGCATCTGGAACGGCTGACCAAGCCGGGAACCATTCGCGGTCTGATCCACCGTGGAGGCCTGCGCGCCGACGTGCTGACAACCACGGAGCTGACGGTGGGTGCGCGGATCCAGTCTTGAATCCGACACAGCGACCCGCGAGGTGAGGACCCATCGTTCGTCCCGGCGTGCCATATTGCGAGCGTGACCTTCGAGCAGATGTGGCGAGACCTCGGGCCGATCGGACGCGACTCGACGACCGGAGGCTATCGACGTGCCCCCTTTGCTGCCGCGGAGCGCGAGTGTGTGGACTGGTATGTCGCCGAGGCCGAGCGACGGGGCCTCGAGATCGAGTGGGACGGTCAAGGCAACGCCGCCGCGTGGTGGCCTCCGCGTGGCACCCGAGAGGGGAGCCCCGCTCAAGGCGATGTCCTCATCGGCTCGCACCTGGACTCCGTCGACAACGGCGGAGCATTCGACGGACCGCTCGGTGTGGTCTCGTCTTTCGCTGCCATCGACGCCTTGCGTGACCAGGGTTTCCAGCCCAGGCGCCGGATCGGCGTTGCCGTGTTCGTCGAAGAGGAAGGGTCTCGTTTCGGGATCGCCTGCCTGGGCTCGCGCCTCGCCACCGGCCAGCTTCAAGCCGAGCAAGCAGCCGAGCTTCAAGACAGAGATGGTGTCTTCCTGCTCGACGCCATGGCCGAGGCCGGGATCGAACCGCGCTTGGGGCAGTCTCCTCTGCTGAACGACGTAGCGATCTTCGTTGAGCTCCACGTCGAGCAAGGCCGTGACCTCGTCCACCGCAACCACGCGGTGGCCCTCGCCTCAGTCAGTTGGGCGCACGGCCGGTGGCGATTCGACTTCACCGGCGAGCCCAATCACGCTGGGGCCACGCGCATGCGGGATCGCCATGACCCGATGCTGACCTATGCCATGACCGCGCTGGCCGCCAACAAACAGGCCCGGCTGGCGGATGCTCGCGCCACCTTCGGCCGTGTCGCCGTCCACCCCAACGTCACCAATGCGGTGCCGGAGAGTGTGCAGGCATGGCTCGACGCTCGGGCCGCTAACGCCACCCTCATGGGTGCCTTGGTCGATTCGATCACCCGCCAGGCCAACGAGCGTGCCGAGCGGGATGGCACGGGCCTCGACGTCACAACCGAGTCGTTGACACCGACCGTCCAGTTCGATCCTGAGCTGGCGCAGCGCCTGTCGCGGCTGCTCGACGACGCCCCCGTCATCGCCACCGGGGCGGGCCATGACGCCGGCATCTTGCAGCTCGCCGGTATCCCTTCAGCGATGCTCTTCGTGCGGAATCCTTCTGGTGTCTCGCACTCGCCTGCCGAACACGCCGAGATGGCAGACTGCCTGACCGGCGTCGAGGCCCTCGCGAGGGTGCT
>JACCZJ010000199.1 GCA_013696065.1 Nocardioidaceae bacterium | reverse complement strand
CGACCGGGACCAGCAAGCATTGACTCTGGCGCAAGCACGACTCGGCTCCCATTCAGCACGGATCACCCTCGTGCACGCGATCTACGACGAAATCCCGCTGGTGCTTCACGAGCTTGGCGTGCCCCGGGTCCAGGGTGTGTTGTTCGACCTGGGTGTCTCATCCCTTCAGCTGGATGCGCGCGAGCGAGGCTTCTCCTATTCCCAAGACGCCCCGCTGGATATGCGGATGGACCCCGCCACCAGCAAAACAGCCGCTGAGGTGCTCAACACCTACTCGGTCGCCGAGCTGGCCCACATCTTGTCCAGGTACGGCGAGGAGCGCTTCTCCCGACGGATCGCGCAGTCCGTCGTACGGGAGCGAGCCAAGATGCCATTCGACAACAGCGCTCGGCTCGTAGATCTGATCCGGGAGTCGATTCCTGCTCCGGCTCGACGTACTGGTGGAAATCCGGCCAAGCGTACGTTCCAGGCGCTGCGGATCGAGGTCAACGACGAGTTGGCCGTCCTGGAGCGGGCACTACCTCTTGCCGTCGAAGCTCTGGCAGTGGGGGGGCGCATCGTCGTCATGTCCTACCACTCCCTCGAGGACCGCCTGGTCAAGCGGGCATTGACCAGTCGAGCGCGTTCCACGGCACCGGTCGACCTCCCGGTGGTGCCTCAGGGCCACGAGCCGGAGCTGCGACTCGTGACCCGTGGAGCGGAGACCGCCTCCGAGACCGAAGTCATGGCCAATCCCCGAGCTGCGTCAGTCCGACTGCGCGCAGCCGAGCGAATCCGAGACGCAGCATGAGCGTCACCGCTTGGTCGGGACGGGAACGCGGTATCGAGCCCGCCGCGCCCCTTCCCCGTCCGCGTCTGACGACGGTCGCCAAGCCGGGCGTTCAGGCGCCGCGGCTGCCTTTCGTCCTGTTCGTCATGGGGTTGCTGTTCACCGGCTTGATCGGCTTGTTGCTGCTCAACACAGCTCTCCAACGCGGCGCTTACGCCGCGACCGACCTTCGGCAAGAGCTCACTGGGCTGGAAGTACGTCGGGAGTTGCTTCAGACGAGGGTAAGCGCATTGCAGGACCCGCAACGGGTGACCCAGGAAGCGTTGTCGCTCGGCATGGTGGAGAACGAGAGTCCAGTCTTCCTCTCTTTGGGCACGGGATCCATCATCGGTAAGCCCGTTGCCGCCACCGAAGCCAACCAGGTCGACATCGGCCTGGGAGATGCGGCTGCCGAGGGCAACGGCAAGATCGGGTGGCCAATCGCTGGCGCCGTCAACAGCATGGCGGCCGATCTCGTCACGGTCGCCAAACCCCGCAGTCCCGCTATAGACCGGGAGAAACCGCGTACGAACGAAGGGAAGCGTCGTGGTTGAGCACACCCCGCGCAAAACCGGTGCTCGCCCCAAGGCAGCGAAACGCCCCGCAGCGAAACGACCCGCGGCGGGGCGACCTGTTGTTGCCAGATCCGCAGCGACGAGGTCCGCTCCTCCACCGCGGCCAGCTCCGTCGAAACAGCCGAAATCGAAGGCCCGACCCGCTCCCCGGAGGCGTCCGACCCGCGGGAGCAGTGTTGCCGCCACCGTGGCTCACAGCGCAGGACGGCTCTGGAGCGCTCTGGGCGTGTTGGCGTTTGTGTTGTCGCTCTTCGCGGCGCGGCTCATTCAGCTGCAAGGCATCGACGAGAACGACTACGCTCAGTTGGCCATGCAGAAGGGCGCGAAGACCGTCGCTTTGCAAGCTCCCCGGGCACCCATCTATGACCGAAACGGGGTCGCGCTGGCACAGACGGTGGACGCAGCGAAACTCGTGGCGGACCCGACCGTGATCAAGGATCCGACGGCGGTAGCTACGCGCTTGCACGACGAGATCGGAGTCGATTACATCGCGACGCTCGAACTGCTCAGCAAGACGGGCACACGTTATGTGGAGCTCGCCCGCAGCCTCCCAGACAAAAAGGCCGAGGCCGTCGTCAAGGGCCTCAACTCCGCAGACCTTGGGGGAGTCTTCGCCTACGACGACACGGCTCGGTCCTATCCGGCCGGTGACGTCGCCGCGAACCTGCTGGGCTTCACCGGCACCGAAGGTGAGGGCCTTTACGGGTTCGAGCGGGCGCTCGACTCAGTGCTGGCGGGGAGGGACGGTTCTGCAACCTACTTGATGGCAAACGACCAGCAGATCCCCCTGGCCGAAAGCACGGTGACCGCCCCCGAAGAGGGGACGGGCGTGAAACTCACCATCGATCAGGACCTGCAGTTCCTCGCTCAGCGCAGACTGGCCCAAGCCGTCAGCCAGACGGGTGGGAGCTCTGGTGTTGCGGTGATCCAGGACGTCGAAACCGGTGAGCTGTTGGCGTTGGCGGACTATCCGACTTACGACCCGAACGCGTGGATCGCGTCGAAGGAGGCGGACTACGGTTCGCGGGCTCTGATGGATGTCTATGAGCCGGGCAGCGTCCAGAAGGCGCTCACCTTCGCGGCGCTGATCGACGCGGGCTACGTGAAGCCTAAGACAAAAATCACAGTCCCTCCGACTCTGCCGCGGGCAGACACCACGATCAACGACTACTTCAGCCATGGCACGCTCCGGCTGACGGCCGCCGGGGTGCTGGCCAAGTCGTCCAACATCGGCACCACCTTGTCGGCTGAGCAGATGCCCATCCCGCAGCTACACCGCTATCTACGCGGCTTTGGGTTTGGCGAGCCGACCGGCGTGGGAATCGTCGGTGAGAGCGGGGGACTGCTCCCGGAGGCCGCTGATTGGTTGCCGATCACTCGCGACACCATCTCGTTCGGACAAGGCCTCAGCGTGAACGCCGTCCAGATGTCGACCGCGCTCTCGGCCATCGCGAACGACGGTGTCTACGTCAAACCCTCCCTCGTGAGCGGGTATGTCCACAGTGATGGCTCGCTTGAAAATGTCGATGCGTCAAGCCGACACCGAGTCGTCAGCGTCAAGGCAGCCAAGCAGGTCGCCCACATGATGGAGGGTGTCACCGGGCCCGAGGGCACAGCACCGTTCGCGGCCATAGACGGCTATCGGGTGGCCGGCAAGACCGGGACGGCGCAGCGTGCGAGCGAGCAAGGCGGATATCGGGGCTACACGATCTCGTTCGGTGGCTTCGCCCCGGCAGATGAGCCCCGATTCGTGGTCTATGTGGTCATCCAGGAACCCACCGACGGCAGTGGCGGCGGCAGCGCCGGGGGTCCCGTCTTCCATGATCTGATGGTTGCCGCGTTGCAGAAGTACGGAGTTGCGCCGACTGGGATTCGCTCACCCGCGCTGCCCCTCGACTGGTGAGCGCGGATAATCTCTGCACGTGTCATCTGACGAGTCAGCCCCCGCCATCTCGGCGCGACCGGTCTCGGTGGAGCCGGTTCGCCTGACCGTCCTGGCTGATCGCCTCGGCCTCTCGGCCGAACTCCCCGGCCGCGACGGGGTCGACTTCGGCTCTGCGACGGTCACGGGCATTGCGTTGGCCTCTGACTCAGTGCGCCCGGGAGACCTGTACGCCGCTTTGCCCGGGTCACGTCACCACGGCGCGCGATTCCTTCGCGATGCCGCCGACCGGGGAGCCGTAGCCGTGCTCACGGATGAGGCAGGCGCCGAGTATTGCGCCGACGCCGGCTTGCCCACCTTGGTGGTAGAACAACCTCGGCGCCTGGTAGGAGAATTGGCAGCCACGATCTATGGCCACCCCGCTCGCTCCCTGACCCTGATCGGTGTCACCGGAACCCAGGGCAAGACCACCACGACTCATATGCTCACCTCTGGATTGCAGGAGTTGGGGCGCCATACGGCCGTCGTCGGAACTCTTGGCACCTGGATCGACGGGTTGCCCGTCACCTCGGCGCTCACCACGCCTGAGGCTCCTGACCTGCATGCGTTGTTTGCTGTGATGGTGGAGCGACAGGTCGAGGTGTGCGCGATGGAGGTGTCGAGTCACGCCCTTGTGATGGGTCGAGTGGACGGAGTTGTCTTCGACCTGGCGGTTTTCACGAACTTCGGGCGAGACCACCTCGATTTCCACACCGACATAGACGACTACTTCGCCGCCAAGGCGCAGCTGTTCACTGCTCAGCGCTCCCGACGTGCGCTGATCAATGTCGACGACCCAAGCGTGGCCCGGTTGCTGGAGGGGCCGACGATCCCCATGCGGACCTTTTCCGCCACAGGGGCGGCTGCCGACTGGATCGCGGCAATCGTGGCCGCCGGGCCGGGCGGTTCGACGTTCGCGGTGAGTGGTCCAGACAAACGGCGGTTCGAGGCCACGATTGCGCTGCCAGGACCTTTCAACGTGGCCAACGCCTTATGCGCGCTCGCCGCCATCGGTGAGATAGGGCGAGACGTCGAGGCGGCGGCTCGCGGGCTGGCCTCGCTGCCCTCCGTACGCGGTCGGATGGAGCCGGTCCAGCGGGGCCAGCCGTTCGCGGTGGTGATCGACTACGCGCACAAACCCGATGCCGTCACGGCAGCTCTCGAGGCGCTGCGCGCCGTCACCGTAGGCAAGCTCATCGTCGTCATCGGCGCAGGGGGAGACCGCGACGCCGGCAAGCGGCATCTCATGGGCGAGATAGCTGCTCGCCTGGCCGACATCGTCATCGTGACCGACGACAACCCGCGCAGCGAGGACCCCGCCGTCATCCGGGCCGAGCTGGTCGCCGGGGCTGAGGGCGCCGTCGATGGAACCGCCGATGTTGCGGAAGTGGCCGACCGGGAGGCGGCAATTCAGGCCGCCTTGGCAGCAGCTCGCACCGGTGACGCAGTCCTGATCGCCGGCAAGGGGCACGAGAAAGGTCAAGAGGTCGCTGGTCAGGTGCTCCCCTTCGATGACCGCGAGGTCGCAGAACGGGCTCTCGCCTCGATGTCCCACGCCGACTCGTCCGGCGCACCCGTGGGCAACCAGGTGTGGCCATGATCGCCTTGACGCTCGCCGAGTTGGCCAGGGCTGTGAACGGCACCGTGGCCGGACCCTCGCTCGAGACCGTGATCGACGGGCCGGCGTCCGTGGACTCGCGTGAAATAGCCGTAGGCGGCTTGTTCGTCGCCGTATCCGGGGAACACGTTGACGGACATGATTTCGCGGAGCAGGCGGTCGCCGATGGCGCCGCCGCTGCATTGGTTCAGCGCGACTTGGGAGTGCCGGCGGTCGTGGTCCCGGACACCGTCGAAGCCCTCGGGTTGTTGGCGCACCACGTGCTCTCGCAGCTGCCCTCCCTGCGGGTGATTGGCATCACCGGCTCCCAAGGTAAGACCTCCACCAAGGACCTCGTGGCGTCGCTGCTTGCCTCATCCGGCGAGACCATCGCCCCCATCGGCTCTCTCAACAACGAGATCGGGGTGCCCCTCACCGCTTTGCGGGCCACGGAGTCGACCAGATTCCTGGTGGTCGAGATGGGCGCTCGAGGCCGCGGTCACATTCAGTACCTGACCACCATGGTCCAGCCCGCCGTCGGCGCGGTCCTCAACGTCGGAGTTGCACACGTCGGCGAGTTCGGTTCACAGCAGGCCATCGCAGAGTCCAAGGGAGAGCTGGTCGAAGCGCTGCCGTCGGATGGAGTCGCGGTGTTGAATGCCGATGACGACAATGTCCGGGCGATGGCGGCTCGGACCGCTGCCGACGTCGTCTTGTTCGGATCGTCGCCCAAGGCTGATGTACGTGTCGACGACATCTCGCTCGACAGCCTTGGCAGACTGCGTTGCACCCTCGATGTGGACGGAGTAGCACATGCGCTGGCGGTCGCGCTCGTCGGAGAGCATCACGCGCACAATGTGGCGGCCGCGGTTGCGATCGCTCTCAACTGTGGAGTCGCGTTCGACGCCGTCCCGGCCCTGCTGGCTGGCTTCGAGCAGACATCGAAATGGCGTATGGAGATGTCGACGACACCGAACGGCGTCACGATCATCAACGATGCCTACAACGCCAACCCTGACAGCATGAGAGCCGCGCTGAGAACCCTGGCGGCCCTCGGCCACAGCCGCGGTCCAGATTGTCGAACCTTCGCCGTGTTGGGAGAGATGAGAGAGCTGGGAGCAAACAGCCGCGACGAGCACGACGCTATCGGTCGGCTCGTCGTCCGGCTCGATGTCGACCAGCTGGTGGTCGTCGGTGCCGAAGCCCGCGCCGTTCATCTCGGAGCCTGCCTGGAGGGATCGTGGGATCGGGAGTCGGTGTGTGTCCCGGACGTCGACTCGGCCGTCGACTTCGTCCGAGCCACCGCCCGCCGCGGTGATGTCGTGCTCGTCAAGGCTTCGAGGGCCGCCGGGCTCGAACGTGTAGCTCTTGCGTTGATCGCGGGAACAGATCAGGTGAATGTATGAGGGCGCTGTTGCTGGCGGGTGCGTTCGGACTGATAGGCACTCTCCTCGGGACGCGTTGGGCCATCGCGATTTTGGTCAAGAAGGGCTACGGCCAGCTGATCCGCGACGACGGGCCGACCGCGCACCACACCAAACGAGGCACTCCCACCATGGGTGGTCTGGTCGTGATCGTCGCCGTGTTGGTGGCCTACTTCGCAGCCAAGCTGATCTTGCGTGATGCGCCGTCCGCCTCCGCCCTGCTGCTGCTTGCCCTGTTTGGGGGACTGGGCGCCGTCGGCTTCTTGGATGACTACATCAAGATCTCCAAACAACGCAGCCTCGGGCTGCGTACCAAGGCGAAGGTCGCCGGCCAGACGACGGTGGCTGCGATCTTTGGCTGGGCAAGTTTGCAGTTTCCAGACGAGCGGGGCAACACGCCTGCGTCGTCAGCGGTCTCGTTCGTCCGCGAGCTCGACTGGAAGATCCCGGCTCTGCTCATCATCGTCTGGGTGATCATCATGATCGCCGGAACGAGCAATGCGGTGAATCTCGCCGACGGACTCGACGGCCTCGCCATCGGCAGCTCCATGATGGTCTTCGGCGCCTACACCCTGGTGGGTATCTGGCAGCACAATCAGTTCTGCCAAATCACCCCCGGACCTCGCTGCTACAACGAGATCCGAGATCCCCTCGACCTCGCCGTTGTCACCGCGGCTTTGACCGGAGCCTGCTTCGGTTTCCTATGGTGGAACGCAGCCCCCGCACAGATTTTCATGGGCGACACGGGGTCCCTATCACTTGGCGGAGCTATGGCCGGTCTCGCCATCATGACGCGCACCGAGCTGCTGTTGGTGATCTTCGGCGGCCTGTTCGCGGTTATCACACTGTCGGTCATCCTGCAGGTTGGCTTTTTTAAGCTCACCAACGGCAAACGATTATTCCGCATGGCACCCCTGCAACATCATTTCGAGCTGCTCGGCTGGGCAGAGGTCACCATCGTCATACGGTTCTGGATCATCTGCGGAATCTGTGTCGCCACCGGGCTGGGCCTGTTCTACGCGGAATGGGTGCTCGGCGTATGACGACCGGCGACACGGCGGCATGGTTGGCAAACGCTCACCGCAACTCAACGTGGGAGCAGTTGCGCGTCGTCGTCGCAGGCATCGGTGTGACAG
>JACCZJ010000178.1 GCA_013696065.1 Nocardioidaceae bacterium | reverse complement strand
CCACCCTCCCGACGGCAGACTCACGCGGGCCTGCCAGGTCCGGTCTGATGTTGGGGTCGTAACTCAAGAACAGCTCACCCTCCCCGGCGAGCCGCTGCCACAGCTCGATGAGCACATCGGCGCCTGGTGCCATCACGGCGGCGAGTGAACCGGTATGCACCGCGACCGTGCCGACCGGCAGCTCGCCCAGTTCGTCCGAGGTCCAGCCCCAGTCAGCTGTGCCCTGGACATAGAACTCGTATGTCGCTCGGCCCTCGTCATCGAGTGCGGCGAACGCCAGAGTCGTCTGATTCTGGGCGTCGACGCACCTCGTCAACCCCACCTGGTTGTTCGCAGCGTGGTCGCGGACGACGGCGGCCAGGGGACTCGTCGAAAGCCGCGCCTTCAACTCGGTCGGGTGCCCCAATCGCGCTAGACCTACCGCGATGTTGAGTGGTCCCCCGCCTGGCTTGGCGGTGAATGGGCCGCGCGGCTCGTCTTGCACCATGTCAAGCAGGGCCTCACCGATCACGGTAAACAAGCCGACTCCTCCCCAGCACTCAATGAGCGAGAGCCGCCAGTATGACCGACAGACCCTTCCCCGGCTGTTCCTCCGGGACTGCTCGCGTATCCATCGCGCGTCAGGTGCACTACCTTTTCACAGGTGCGAGACATTACTTACCCGCCGGTCATCCTGGCCGCCAAGGTCGGCTTCAAGGCGTTGGACCTGAGGATCCAGATCCGGGGCGGTGAGCACATACCGACGCAGGGCGGTGCTGTCCTGGCGGTCAACCACATCAGCTATATCGACTTTATTTTGGCCGGACTTGCGGCTCAGCCGGCGAAGCGCGTCGTGCGGTTCATGGCGAAACGCGAACTGTTCGACCACCGTCTCAGTGGACCGTTGATGCGGTCTCTGCACCACATCAACGTCGACAGGGCTGATGGGATGCAGTCTTATACGACAGCGCTCGACTACCTCGGCCAAGGTGAGTTGGTGGGTCTCTTCCCCGAGGCGACCATCAGCCGTAGCTTCGAGCTCAAGACGTTCAAGACCGGCACGACTCGCATGGCGGCAGAGGCTGCCGTTCCCCTCGTCCCGGTGGTCTTGTGGGGGACCCAACGCATCTATACCAAGGACCATCCGCGCGACTTCTCGCGCGGGAAAGCCATCTCCATCACTGTCGGCGAGCCGATCGAGGTCACCGGCGCGAGCCCAGTGCAAGAAACGCAAACCGTGCGTACCCGGATGGCGGAGCTGCTCGACCAGGCGATCAAGGACTATCCCCAGCACAGCGACGGTGCCTGGTGGGTTCCGGCGTCGTACGGCGGAACGGCGCCGACCGTCGAGCAAGCCCAAGCTATGGAGCGCGAAGAGATGCGGCAGCGGGCCGAAAGGCGCCGCGCTGAGCGACAAGCACCGAGCGCCTAACCGCGGCGGCGCATGCCGTCGCCTGGGTCTCGCCCAGCAGGCTCCGGCTACATTCCCCCCCGCCATTCCAACGGGGCGAAGACACCGAAGAACAAACCGAACACGACCAGCATCACCGCGCTGGACAGCATGGCCCATGACCTCAGCTGACTCTTTCGCGCCGGGTTGTTGCGGGCGCGTCAGTCGACGTACCGCTCACACGGACAGGGGTGCCGCGGGTACCGAAAACCGCTGCCCTGCCGAGACTCTTGACTCGCACACCCGACACGACGTGCCTGATCCGGATGCTCTGCGGCCATGACTCCTCCTCGCCTGCACCCGATTGGTGTGACGAGCGTGGAGCGACCTCGCCGTCGCCCCTGGTCAGCCTAATCCGGCGCCGTCCACCCCATCGGCTTGAGCGTTTTACGGGCCCGTAAGTATGTTGGGCCGGTGGCTGTGGCTTATGCGCAGGTAACGGTTGAGACGCGCCAGCAGTGGCGTGAGTGGCTCGCGGCCAACCATCAGTCCTCGCCCGGCATCTGGTTGGTGACCTACAAGAAGAGCAGCGGTCGACCGCACCTGTCGTATGACGATCTGGTGGAGGAGGCGCCGCTCTGCTTCGGATGGATCGACAATCAGACCCGGACGCTCGATGAGGAGCGCACACAATTGCTCGCCACTCCTCGTCGCAAGGGCAGCCGTTGGTCGCGGCCGAACAAGCTGCGGATCGAGAAGCTCGCGGCCGTGATCGAGCGCGGCAGACAGGACGGGACGTGGTCGGCACACGGCGTGGAGAACCTCGTTGAGCCCGATGACCTCGCGGCTGCTCTCGACGCTCA
>JACCZJ010000146.1 GCA_013696065.1 Nocardioidaceae bacterium | reverse complement strand
CGCCCGCACCGTCCAGACGCCTTGCCAGCGGCTCGCTGCCGGCTGAAGCCGACGTGGTGGTGATCGGGGGTGGCATCGCCGGGCTCACCACGGCATACCGGTTGGCTCAAAAGGGAGTCCGGGTGCTCGTGCTCGAGGCGGCGCAGCTGGCATCAGGAGTCTCGGGGAATACGACTGCCAAGGTGACGGCTCAACACAACCTCATCTACGCCGACTTGCTGGAGCGCAAAGGCCTCGATGCGGCACGCCTGTACGGCCTGTCTCAGGTCACCGCCATCGAGTGGATCGAGGAACGCGCGGGCGCGCTGGGGATCGAGTGCGATTTCACCCGCGTGGACAGCTACCTGTATTCGTGTGACCCTGGCCAGGTCGAGAAGCTCCAACAAGAGGTGGCGGCGGCCGCTGATGCGGGGCTTCAGGCATCGTACGAGCGGAGCATCCCGGGGCTGACAGCCGATATCGAGGGAACTGTTCGCTTCACCGCGCAAGCCGAGTTCCATCCTCGCCGCTGGCTGCTCGGACTCGCTCTGGAGATCGAGCGGCTGGGTGGCGTCATCGTCGAAGGCGTCCGGGCAATGTCTCTCACTTCGCGCGGGGAGCAGGTCGTGCACACCTCCCACGGCGACGTGAGAGCCCGGGACGTGGTGGTGGCCACGCATTACCCGGTTTTCGACCGGGGTCTGTTTTTCGCGCGTCTGGAGCCAGTCCGCGATCTGGCGGTCTCCGGACCGATTGACCCCGCGGGCGTGCCGAGCGACATGTGCCTGTGCGTTGACGACCACCATTCCTTCCGCACGTACACCGACCATGTGACATCAGAGACGCAGCTCGTGGTCATCGGCGAGCCTTATCGCACCGGCCAGCGCATCGACGTCCAGGCCAAGCATGAACAGCTTGCGGAGTGGGCGAGCACCACGCTCGGCCTGAGCTCGGTCACGCACCGCTGGTCGGCACACGACCTGACGACGCCTGACCGGGTGCCCTACGTGGGCCGGTATCACCTGTCGGCTGAGCACTTGTGGGTGGCGACCGGTTTCGGTCAGTGGGGTATGACGGGGGGCACCCTCGCTGGACTGTTGTTGAGCAACCTGATCACCGGCTCGGCCGACGAGGAGCTGCGTGAGCTCTTCGACCCCTGGCGGGTATCGCTGCAGTCAGCGCCGAAGGTTGCCAAAGCCAACCTGGCGGTGGCTCGACACTTCGGCATGGACCATGCCCATGCCTTGCTGCCCTCGAAACGCCCCACTGACCTTCAGCCCGACGAGGCGGTCGTGACTCGGGTCGGCCGGCAGCTGGTGGCGGCCTACCGCTCACCGGATTCGCAGCTGCACACGGTCAGTGGGCGGTGCACGCATCTGGGCTGTGTCGTCAACTTCAACAATGCCGAGAAGTCCTGGGATTGCCCTTGCCACGCCTCGCGTTTCGACGTCGACGGCACGGTGCTGCATGGTCCGGCCACCAGGCCGCTCTCCCGGGTCGCCCTGCCGGACGAGAGTGGTGCGGCAGAGGTGGACCGCGATCCCGCTGACACGGCCGAAGACGATTGAGACACGCGACGGCGGGGTATCACTGCCACTAGAACATCTGTTCGAGTCAGCGTAGTCTCTGCGCATGACGACTGTGCACTATCAGGGATCGCTCCTAGACACCCCGTCACCTGGTGAGGCTGTCCTTCGGCCATTGGCCGGCGCCCTGCGACGTACGCCTCTGGGTCAGGGCGCCTGGGTTGACTTATTGCCGGGATGGCTCAGCGGCTCTGACGACGTATTCCTCGATCTGGTCGACTCGGTGCCCTGGCGAGCCGAGCGCCGTCAGATGTACGAACGGATGGTGGACGTACCCCGTCTGTTGAGTTGGTACGGCGAAGGCGACCCACTCCCCCATCCCGGATTGGAGCATGCTCGTGACTCGTTGAGCGGGCACTATTCGCCGGAGCTGGGTGAGCCCTTCAGGACTGCCGGTCTCTGCTACTACCGAGACGGGCGCGACAGCGTTGCGTGGCATGGGGACACGATCGGGCGCAGCCGGACGGAGGACACGATGGTGGCGATCTTGTCTCTCGGGGCTGCCCGCAAGTTGATGCTGCGACCACGCAACGGGGGCGATTCGCTCGGCTTTTCCTTAGGCCATGGCGACTTGCTGGTGATGGGTGGCTCGTGCCAACGGACGTGGGAGCACGCCATACCCAAAACAGCCCAGCCGGTGGGTCCGCGCATCAGCGCGCAGTTCCGGCCGCGGGGCGTGCGCTGACTGCGTAAGGCTGGGCATATGGACCTCGACGCTGAGGCGGATGAGCTGTACGGGCTGCCGCTCGAAGAATTCACCTCCGCTCGCAACGAGCGGGTCAAACGCGCACGCGCTGACGGGGATCGGGAGGTCGCCACGGAGCTGCAGGGTCTTCGCAAGCCATCAGTGGCGGCCTGGCTGACTAACCAGCTGGTGCGCGCCCACCGCGACGAGATCGATGCGCTGCTGGAGTTGGGCGGTGAGCTGCGCGAAGTCATGGCGGATCTGAGCGGCGACGAGCTGCGTGAGTTGACCAAGCAACGCCGTCAACTCGTCTACGCGCTGGTGCAGCAAGCGCGTTCGCTCGGGAGCGCTCGCGGGCAACGGGTCACAGAGGACGTCGCCGCATTCGTCAAAGAGACGCTCGAGGCGACCCTGTCCGAC
>JACCZJ010000078.1 GCA_013696065.1 Nocardioidaceae bacterium | reverse complement strand
GCGGCTCTCGCAGGACTCGACCTGGGTGGCGGCAAGGCTGTCATCATCGGCAACCCGCTGCACGACAAGTCAGAGGCGCTGCTTAGGGCATACGGACGGTTTGTCCAGTCCCTCAACGGCCGCTACTACACCGCCTGCGACGTGGGAACCTACAGCGAAGACATGGACATCGTCGCCAGAGAGTGCGACTTCGTAACCGGTCGAAGTGTCGAGCATGGCGGTGCGGGAGACTCCAGCGTCTTGACGGCATACGGCGTGTTCCAAGGGATGCGTGCAGCGGCAGAGGTGGCGTGGGGAGAACCCTCGCTGCGCGACCGCCGGATAGGGGTTGCCGGCATCGGCAAGGTGGGGGCCCATTTGGTGCGTCACCTCGTCGAGGAAGGTGCGCAGGTCAGCGTGACGGATGTCTACGGCCCAGCGCTCGCAAGCATCGTCGAGAGATACCCGCAGGTCGAGGTCGCGCTCGACACTGACGCGCTGGTCGCGTCGGACCTCGACGTCTACGCGCCGTGCGCCCTTGGTGACGCCATCAACGATGTCAGCGCTCAGCAGCTCAAGGCCAAGGTCATCTGTGGTGCGGCCAACAATCAGCTCGCCCACCCCGGACTCGAAGATGTCCTGGAATCACGTGGCATCCTCTACGCTCCTGACTTTTGCGTAAACTCCGGTGGCCTGATCCAGGTTGCCGACGAACTCGACGGGTTCTCCTTCGAGCGTGCGAAGGCGGCGGCGGCGCGCATATACGACACCACAAGGCACGTGTTCGAGGTGGCAGCCGCGGAGCAGATCACAACCGCTGTCGCTGCGACCCGTATCGCGGAACGCAGATTGGCCGACGTGGGCCGACTGCGTGGAATCTGGCTGAGCTAGGACAAGAGCGTCAACCGGCGTCAGCGCTGGTTAACAGCCTCGCTGTCATCGTCGTAGACACCGGCGTAAGGGTCATCGACGTCGGCGGCGACTTCCTCGCCGCTCGTATCTGCGTCGCCTCCGGGAGGCACGTGGCCGTCACCCTGCAACTCACGTTGCAGTTCACTGAAGTCCGTGTCGTAGTTGCGGTACTTCAGCTCACGAGCGACCTTGGTCTGCTTCGCTTTCGCTCGGCCGCGCCCCATAGGCTCGACCCCCTCGCACGTCATAGCCGGAGTCGCCGAGCGATCCGGTCTGCATCTGTTCTGTCGTGCGGACAACGATACCTGCCCGCACGCGCGCACACACGCAGGAGTCTGGGCGCACCGTCGTGTTTCGCCTTCGCCGCCGAGACAACGTATCGCTCAGGCGCCGTAGGACCCGATCAAGCTGACCGCAGCCTCGGCTCGTGCGGTCACCTCACCGCACACCCATGCACGGACCCCGGCAATGTCGAGGAGGTTGATCGCGGCGTCGGCGTCAGCTGCGGCAGTCACCGCGATCATGCCCACGCCGAGGTTGAGGGTGCGCTCTAGGTCCTCGAGGGGTAAAGCCCCTATCTCGCGCACCAGTTCGAAGATCGGCTGGGGAGTCCAGGTCTGGCGAGACACCGTCGCGCTGAGGTGGTCGGGTAGAACGCGGGCAAGGTTGGCGGCGAGTCCACCGCCAGTGATGTGCGACATGGCATGAGTGTCGGTATGCCGGGCCAGCTCCAGGCAGGGCCGCGCATAGATGTGCGTCGGCTCGAGCAACTCCTCGCCGAGCGTGCGACCCAAGTCGTCGACGTGACGATCGAGCGACCAGCCCGTTTGCTGCAGCAGCACGCGTCGTACCAGGGAAAAACCGTTGGAGTGCAAACCAGATGACGCCATCGCCACAAGCACGTCACCTTCGCGGATTCGCTCTGGGCCGAGGAGGGCATCAGCTTCGACTACTCCTGTGGTCGAGCCCGCCACGTCATAGTCATCGGGTCCGAGCAGACCGGGATGCTCGGCTGTCTCGCCACCCAGCAGGGCACACCCGGCGACCACACAAGCCTCCGCGATCCCCTTGACGATAGCGGCGATGCGCTCGGGCCGAACCTTGCCGCAGGCGATGTAGTCAGTCATGAAAAGCGGTTCAGCGCCGCATACGACAAGATCATCGACCAGCATGCCGACCAGGTCGAAACCGATCGTGTCGTGCTTGTCTAGCTGCTGTGCGATCGCGACCTTCGTGCCGACACCATCGGCGCTCGTTGCCAACAGTGGGTGTCGGTAGGACTTCAGCGCGGTGGCATCGAACAGGCCCGCGAAACCGCCGATACTGCCGATGACCTCCGGTCGCCGCGCCTTGTCGACCCACTGCTTCATCAGCGCGACCGCCCGATCGCCCTCATCGATCGAGACTCCCGCCGCCTCGTAAGCCGACGCAGGGGAACGGTCGTCAGGCAACGGGCTCTCCCGGACGGACGGGCCCCGCGCGGTACGCAGGCTCTCCCGGACAGCCAGGCTCCTCGAAACGGATGGTCACGGCCGCGTCAGGGCGTCGACTGCCCCGCTGCTGCCGAGAGAGACAGCCAGGCCGTCGATGTCGGTGCCGACAGGTGTGAGCTCGAGCAGGTGCTTGCCCAGCAAGTCTGGCTCTGGCAATTCCACGGGATAGACCCCGTCGAAACAGGCTCGACACAGCTCGTCTTTAGCGACATGACTGGAGGCGATGAGCTCATCGAGCGAGACGTAGCCCAACGTGTCGGCGTCGATCGAGCGGCGGATCTCCTCGTCGCTGAGGCCGTTGGCGATGAGTTCGGCTGTGGTGGCGAAGTCAATACCGTAGAAGCAGGGCCATTTCACTGGTGGGCTGGCGATACGCACGTGCACCTCTTTGGCACCCGCCTCTCGGAGCATGCGCACCAAAGCCCTTTGGGTGTTGCCCCTGACGATCGAGTCGTCGACCACGATCAGGCGCTTGCCTGCGATCACATCTCGCAACGGGTTGAGCTTCAGCCGGATGCCGAGCTGTCGGATGGTGTTGCTGGGCTGGATGAAGGTGCGGCCCACATAGGAATTCTTCACCAGCCCTTGGCCATAAGGGATCTTGCTCTCCTCGGCGTAGCCTATCGCCGCCGGCGTGCCTGACTCGGGCACCGGGATCACGAGATCCGCCTCGACGGGGTGCTCGCGGGCGAGGCGCCGGCCGATCTCCGTACGCACGGTCTGCACGCGTTGGTCGTTGATGAGCGTGTCAGGCCGGGCGAGATAGACGAACTCGAAAAGGCAGCCCTTGGGAGCGGACTCGGCGAATCGCTGCGAGCGCAGGCCGCTTTCGTCGATGCTGATCAGCTCACCGGGCTCGATTTCGCGGATGTAGCTCGCCCCTACGATGTCGAGCGCCGCGGTCTCCGAGGCCACCACCCAGCCACGTTCGAGGCGGCCCAGCACCAGTGGCCGGATGCCCTGGGGGTCCCGCGCGGCGTACAAGGTGCCTTGGTCCATGAAGACGAAACAGAACGCTCCCCGCAAAGTCGGCAGCACCTCAACAGCCGCCTGTTCGAGGGTGCGGTCAGGATAGGAGGCGAGCAGCGCCGTGACCAGGTCCGTGTCGGTCGACGCCTCAGTGGTCTGAGTGGGTATGTCGAGTCGACCGCTGGAGCTGGCGAGTTCGTCGACGCGGCGGGCGAGCTCGGAGGTGTTGGTCAGGTTGCCGTTGTGACCGAGCGCCATCGAGCCGGCGGGTGTGGAGCGGAAGGTCGGCTGGGCGTTGTGCCAGACGCTGGCACCGGTGGTGGAGTAGCGCGAGTGGCCGATGGCGACGTGACCCTTGAGTGACGCGAGAGTGGGCTCGTCGAACACCTGGGAAACCAGGCCCATGTCCTTGTAGACAAGGATGTTGCGGCCGTTACCGACCGCGATGCCAGCCGACTCCTGGCCTCGATGCTGCAACGCGTAGAGCCCGAAGTAGGAGAGCTTGGCGACGTCTTCGCCGGGGGCCCATACACCGAAGACGCCGCATGAGTCTTGGGGTCCGCGGTCTTGCGGATCGAGATCGTGGGTCAGCCGCCCATCTCCGCGAGGCACGCGAGCAGTCTACGGCCTCGGGGCCCGTCCCCGTGCCGCTTCGCTCCCACATCCCACCCGCCAAGATCTCCCCGCCCCCACCCGCAACACCCACCAACGAGGTTCACCCCGTGTTGGAGTTCACCCCGGATGACCCCCACCCCCAATCTTTGGGGCGGGCGGGCAACAGGATGTGAACTGCGGCGTGTCAGTCGGTCAGCTTGGCGAGCTTGGCGAGCTTGGCGAGCAACAACGCCTCCGCCAGGCAGACCCGCTGGAACTCCGCCAGGTGGAGGCCTTCGTTGGCGCCGTGAGCCCGCGTGTCGGGATCCTCGACTCCCGTCACCAAGATGGCCGCCTCGGGGAACCTCTCCGCAAACGCGGCGATGAAGGGGATCGAGCCTCCGACCCCGATGTCCACGGGCGCGGTTCCGTCCCAAGCCTCGCGGAAGGCGTCGCGGGCAGCGTCGTAGGCCGGCCCGTGCGCATCGATGGCGAAGGGCTGACCGATCTCGCCGTCCTCGACGGAAACGAGGGCCCCCCACGGAGCGTGGTTGACCAGATGCTCCCGCAGTCGGATGAGAGCCGCGCCGGCCTCGTCGCCCGGCGCCAAGCGCAGACTGATCTTGGCTCGGGCGGCCGGGATGAGGGTGTTGCTCGCATCGTCGACCTTGGTCGCGTCCAGCCCGATCACCGCAATGGCCGGCTTGATCCACAAGCGGTCGACGATGGAGCCGGAGCCGTACAACTCGACTCCGTCAAGGATCCCTGAGTCTCGGCGCAAACTCGATTCGGGATAGTCCAGTGAACTCGCGGTCCCCGATGCCAAACCAACGACCGCGACGTTGCCCTCGTCATCGTGCAAAGTGGCGAGCAACCGTGCCAGCGAGGTGAGAGCGTCAGGTACAACTCCGCCCCACATGCCTGAGTGCACGCCGTGATTGAGAGTGCGCACCTCGACGACGCAGTCGACCAGGCCGCGCAGCGACGTGGTGAGCGCGGGTCGGCCGACAGCCCAGTTGGTCGAGTCGGCGATGATGATCACATCACTGCGCAGCAGCTCATGGTGGTCTGCGAGCAGCGTGGCGAGCGTGGGAGAACCCACCTCCTCCTCGCCTTCGACGAAGACGGTGACATTGACCGGGAGGTCGTCTCCATGGGCGCGGACGGCCGCCAGATGTGCCGCGATACCGGCCTTGTCGTCGGCCGCACCTCGGGCAAAAAGCCTGCCATCACGCTCGGTGGGGTCGAACGGTTCGGAGATCCACGCCGCATGATCCCCTTCGGGCTGTACGTCGTGATGCGCGTAGAGCAGCACAGTGGGTGACCCGGAAGGGCCGGTCTTGCGCGCAACGATGGCGGGTTGTCCACCCTCAGAGATGATGGTCTGTACGTCGAACCCCTCGTCTCTGAACAGGGCTGCCGTGGCATCCCCCGAGCGGCGTACCTCATCGAAGCGTGACGGGTCTGCACTCACGGACTGGATCCGCACCAGATCCTCGAGGTCGCGCCGAACGCGCGGCATCTCGGCCGCCACCCGCGCTCTCAGGTGAGAGCCGCTGCTGTCCTGGTCAGTGTCGGTCGCCATAGGGCCGGAATCTAGTACACGACGGCGGCTGGCGGGCCTGCCGCGACACGGTTGAGTGTCGCCCTGTTCAGGTCGTTCGCGCTGCGGTCGTGCGCGTTCGGGGTCGGCGGCTGTTCAGGACAGGGGCAACTGGTCGGTGAGGTCAGAGCGTTCCCCTGAAGCTCGGACACGTCTGCTCTCGAACGCCTCGGCGAAGGCGAGCCGACCTCGCGCCAGCCGCAACCAAGTTTCGGCATCGGTCTCGACGACGGCCGGCGGGGTGCCACGGGTGTGGCGGGCCCCTTCGATGCATTGGACAGCGGCATAGGGCGGCACCCGCACCTCGACGCTCTTGCCGGGGAACCGCTGAGTCAACACGGCGAGGAAGTGCTTCACGGCAGCGCGTATGTCGTCAGAGCTGGCGGCCTCGCCGGCCGCCTCAGCCGCGTCGAGCCGGCTCAGCAGCGGTGCCAGGTCAGCCGGTGGTAACGGGCGCAAACGGGCAACCACGTCAGCCGCCGAGAGCGGCGGGCAGGGTCGCGGACCAGGCGGCCTTCAGATCAGCCAGCGGCAAAGTGAAGCAGCCCTGCACCTCGAGTGTGGCGTCCGGCCCGTGGCCGTCGGTGACGCCGATCCGGACATGCGGGAAGCGGCGCGCCGTGCACATGTCAGTGAAGCGGACCTCTTCGCTGCGGGGCACCGCCACGAGCACCCGCGCGGTCGACTCACTGAACAGCGCCACGAACGGGTCGAGTTCGTCTGGCAGCCACACCCGCGCCCCGACGTCATGCCGCAGACAAGACTCGACCAGCGCCTGTGCCAGGCCGCCGACGGACAGGACATGGGCGGCGTCGATCAGCCCGTCACGGGAGGCATTGATGAGCAGGTCGGCCAGCCAGGCCTCTGTTTTGAAGTCCACGGCGGGCGGCAGGCCACCTAGATGCCCGTGCACGACATGGGCCCACTCTGACCCGCTGAGTTCGTCGCGGGTGGTGCCCAGCAGGTAGATCTGTTGGCCCTCGGTGGCGAAGCCGATCGGCGTACGCCTGGTGACGTCGTCAATCACTCCCAGCACGCCCACGACCGGAGTAGGCAGGATCGGCTGGTCGCCGGTCTGGTTGTAGAAGCTGACGTTGCCACCCGTCACCGGGATGCCGAGGGCTTCGCACCCCTCGGCGAGCCCTCGGGTCGCCTCGGCGAACTGCCACATCACGTCGGAGTCCTCCGGCGACCCGAAGTTGAGGCAGTCCGTGACCGCCAGCGGGCGCGCTCCTGAGGTAGCGACGTTGCGGTAGGACTCGGCCAACGCCAACTGGGCCCCCGCGAACGGGTCGAGCTTGGCAAACCTGCCGTTGCAGTCGGTCGAGACCGCGACCCCCAGCCCGGTCTGCTCGTCCACGCGGACAGTCCCGGAGTCCTCGGGATGGGCCAGGACCGTGTTGCCCTGCACATAGCGGTCGTACTGGTCGGTGATCCAGGACTTGTCGCACAAGTTCGGTGACGCGATCAGCCGCAGCACGGTGGCGCGCAACTCATCGCCTGTGGTCGGCCGCGAGAGGGCTGAGGCTCCGTCTGCCCGCAAGGAGTCCTGCCAGGTGGGGCGGGCGAAGGGTCGCTCGTAGACGGGTCCCTCGTGGGCGACGGTGCGGGGGGGTACGTCGACCACCGTGTCGCCATACCAGTCGATGACCAATCGGCCGGTGTCGGTGACTTCACCGACCACGGTCGCGTCGACATCCCATTTGGCACAGATCTCGAGGAAGCGCGCGACGTGGGCGGGCTCGACGACCGCCATCATCCGCTCCTGCGACTCGCTCATCAAGATCTCTTCGGGCGCGAGCGAGGCATCGCGCAACGGCACCCGGTCGAGCCACACGTGCATTCCGCCCTCGCCGGCGCTGGCCAGCTCGGAGGTGGCACACGACAGCCCAGCCCCGCCGAGGTCCTGGATGCCGGCGACCAGGCGTTCGGCGAAGAGTTCGAGGGTGCACTCGATCAGGAGCTTCTCCATGAAGGGGTCGCCCACTTGCACGCTCGGGCGCTTGACCGGACCCTCCTCGGCAAAAGTCTCCGATGCCAGCACCGAGACGCCGCCGATGCCGTCGCCGCCGGTCTTGGCGCCATACAAGATGATCTGGTTGCCGACACCGGAAGCGTTGGCGAGGTGGATGTCCTCATGGCGCATCACCCCGACGCACAGCACGTTGACCAGGGGATTCCCCGCGTACGACGGGTCGAAGACGGCCTCGCCACCGATGTTGGGCAAGCCGAGACAGTTGCCGTAGCCGCCGACGCCGGCCACGATCCCAGGCAGCACGCGTGCCGTGTCGGGCGCGTCGAGCGGGCCGAAGCGCAACGGGTCCATGACGGCGATCGGCCGGGCGCCCATCGAGAGGATGTCGCGGACGATCCCGCCCACACCGGTCGCCGCACCTTGATAGGGCTCGACGTAGGAGGGGTGGTTGTGCGACTCGACCTTGAAGGTGACGGCGTAGCCCTGGCCGATGTCGACCACACCGGCGTTCTCACCGATGCCCACCATGAGGTGTTTGCGCATCTCGTCGGTCATGCGCTCGCCGAACTGGCGCAGATGCACCTTGCTCGACTTGTAGGAGCAGTGCTCGCTCCACATCACCGAATACATGGCGAGCTCGCACGACGTGGGGCGGCGGCCGAGGATCTCGCCCAGTTGCGCGTACTCGTCGGGTTTGAGCCCCAACTCAGCCCAGGGTTGAGCGACATCGGGGTTGACGGTGGCGTGCTTGACCGTGTCGAGCTGGCGGGTCTCGGTCAAGGCGTCTCCTCGTCATTCATTCGACTTGTCGGAGTCAGGCGTCGGCGAGGGAGGTCAACACCGAGGTGAAGAACGCCAGCCCGTCGGTGCCCGCGCCGCACAACGGCTCCACGGCATGTTCGGGGTGAGGCATCAGCCCGACCACGTTGCCGCGCTCGTTGGCGATCCCCGCGATGTCGCGCATCGAGCCGTTGGGGTTGGCGCCCAGGTATCGAGCCACCACGTGGCCCTCCCCCTCGAGGCGGTCGAGGGTGGCGTCGTCGGCGACATACCCGCCCTCGCCGTTTTTGAGCACAAGGGTGACTTCGTCGCCGACGGTGTAGTCGCCGGTCCAGGCGGTGGAGGCGTTGTCGATCCGCAGCCGTTGGTCGCGGCATACGAACTTGCGGTGGTCGTTGCGGATCAACGCACCAGGCAGGAGATGCGACTCGCACAGGATCTGGAACCCGTTACATATCCCCAGCACCGGCAGGCCGCCGTTCGCCGCCTCGACCACCTCGGCCATCACCGGAGCGAATCGCGCGATCGCACCACACCGGAGATAGTCGCCGTAGGAGAAACCACCCGGCAGTATGACGGCGTCGACGCCACGCAGATCGTGGTCGCCGTGCCACAAAGCGACCGCATCACCACCGGCCAGGGTCACGGCTCGGTGGGCGTCGACGTCGTCGAGCGAGCCGGGAAACGTGACCACTCCGATCTTCACGACTGTTCGACCTTGACGGTGTAGTCCTCGATCACCGGGTTGCTCAGCAAGGTCTCGGCAGCGTTGCGGATCTGGGCCAACCGCTCCTCGGTCACCTCGTCGTCGAGCTCC
>JACCZJ010000065.1 GCA_013696065.1 Nocardioidaceae bacterium | reverse complement strand
GAGCAGTCGTTCGCGAGCAGCCGTGCCTGCCCGGTGCGGCATGGGCGCGTCTGGCTCAACCTCGATAACACTGGCTTCGGGGGAACGAGCAGCCTCAACCTCGGTTTCGAGGCGGCTTTCTTGGGCTTGGGCGCGCAGGAAGCGGACGGCGGCCGCGACTTGGTCGGCTATGGCCGAGAGTGGGGCGTTGACGTGATCCAGTTTCTCTACCGCATCAGCCAGGGTCCGAAGCGCCGCAGGGTCGTCGAGAAGCGCTCCTGCCCGCTCGCGTGAGCTGAGGAACGCCGGACTTCGCAGCACTTTGGTGACCGTGGACTTGGGTGTGCGAAATAACGGCTTCCAGTTCTGCTCTGTCATCTGCGCACTCCCATCGACCTGGCGGGCACACGTCATACCCCATCTTTCGCAGTGCCAGCGTAGCGATTGGTGCGTCAGGTGATCGTGATCTCGACAGCGTTGGACTTTTGGCCGCTGTCGTCCTGCACCCGAAAACGGGTGGCACCAATCAGGCCCATCCGGATGTATGTCGAGAACCTGCCGCCGTCGACACTCGCGCCGTCGCCGTAATCCACCCAGGTCTCACCGTCGAAGCGTTGTACCCGCATCCAGGTGGTGGCGTCTTTGACGTCGTAGGTGCCGGTCAAGATCACGCGTCCATAGGCCCTTGACGTTTGAGGAGTGGCTGTCAACACGATGGGTCGGTCGGGTGCTGTCCGAGCTGGTGTGCGGTCGGTCCCCTGCGCCCCCGCCGCCTCGGTCGCCTGTGGTGCTCTGGGTCGAAGCGAGGGAGCGGGGTTGTCGGAGGCGAGTTCGGTCGGTGGCTGGATGCCAGTCAGCTCTGCGGCCCTCAGGGTGAGCATGGCGCCTATGCCCCCCAGCAGTGCCGCGGCGACGGCGAGAGCCAGCAGGCCGACGAGCAGATGTCGCTGCCAGTGTGTCTCGTCCATGATCGCTCTTCCCCCCACCTTCATGGTCGCAGAGGAGCGCCTGTCGGTGGGCGGGAATGGCGATCTGTTGCGCTCTTGTGATGAAGCGTGGCGCCCACCTTGGCGCAAGGGGTTGACGGGACTGTCGGTGGCGAGGTTTACTGTCTTATCGTTCGAACGTTTGTTCGATCAGCCATGGATGTGGTGTTTCGCGGCGCCACCTCGATGGAGCGGATCGCCACGGCGAGGAAGACATCGACCCCTTCCTCGCCGGGCGATACCCCGCCTTTCTTATTTCCATCCGGTGCTAGCTGCCAGCTGGAAGCAAACCCACCTGTGAGGAGGTCCCAATGCGTAGTTATGGCGAGTTGATCGACGTGCGTCGAGGGCTGGTGGCAGGCCAAGAAGCACCCGAGCAGTTCGTATGGCGCGGCACGTTTTGGGTGGTGCGTGACCTCATTGCCCATTGGATCGAGACCAACGCCTGGTGGGAGCAGCCAGATCTGTCGGCCGATCTGTTGGGGGAGAGAGAGCTGTGGCGGGTCGAGGCTATGCAAGGCCGCTCAGGGGCGGCGGCTGAGGGCAGCGCTGGTGTGTTCGACCTGGCGTTTGACTGGGCCCTAGGCCAGTGGCAGCTCGTGTGCAGCATCGACTGAGTCATGGATCCCTTTGTCCACCTGCACGTCGCTTCCGGCTATTCGCTGAAGTACGGCGCCTCGCATCCGCACCGACTGGTGGAGCGAGCCGTCGAATCCGAGATGGACACCCTCGCCCTCACCGACCGCGATGGGCTCTATGGGGCGGTGCGCTTCGCCAAGGCGTGCCTCAGTGGCGGCATCCGACCCGTGTTGGGTGTCGATCTCGCCTTGGAGCCCTCTGGTCTGATCGGCTCTGGCCGTTCACCGTCGCAGACCGGACGCAGGTCCCGCTCCTCGCCTGCGCGGGGGGGAAGCTATCAAGATCCGAGCTCTCACGCTTTGCCTCGCATCACGGTGCTCGCCGGCAGCAAGGCGGGGTGGGCAGCCTTGTGCCGACTCGTTTCTGCGACCCACCTGCGTGGCGAGCGCGGTGCTCCTGTCGCCACTCGAGAGTTGGTGGCCGCCCATCTAGCAGAGCTCCAGGCAGACCATGACGCGGTGGTGATGTTGGGACCCGCCTCTGAGCTCGGGGAGGCGACGACGTTGCGGCGAGACGACCTCGCTCGTGAGGTGTTGCGCAGCTGGCGCGAGATCACCGATCCCCTCCGGGTCGTGGTCGAGGTCTTCTCCCACCGCGCCGGCGGGCACGGTCTGGGCTCGAGTTCCCACGCGGCGCGGATGGCAGGACTTGCCGCGAGCGCAGGCTTTGGGGCAGTTCTCACCAACGCTGTCCGCTATGCCGACAGATCTGACGCCCCGACCGTCGACATCTTGGATTCCGTACGCCGCCTGGTGCCTCTCGACCTTCGCCACGTCGATCGGGCCAACGCCGAAGGCTTTTTGAAGTCTGGCAAGGAGATGGCTGACATCGCCGATGAGATCTGCCGATTCGCCGGCTTCGACGTACGCGAGGCCGACCGGATGCTTGCTCGCACCCGAGCAGTGGCCGACCGCTGCGCCATAGACCCTAGAGCCGACCTCGGTCTTGGCGAGGTGCATTTCCCTGAATTCAACATCAGCCCTGAGTTCAATACCAGCCCTGAATTCAACCTCAGTAGAGGGTCCGATGTCGGCCTCCGGGTGGGGTCTGGGGATCCCTCGGCAACTCCCGGAGGTGCGCTGCTCCAAGCCCGCTGCGAAGCCGGCATCGGACGGCTTTATCCTCCTGACCAGCACATGGCGGTGAGCAGTCGGCTTCGCGACGAGCTCACGGTGATCGAGCAGTTGGGATATTCGACCTACTTCCTCACCGTGGCAGACGTGGTCGACCTGATCCGCGAGATGAGCGTGCGCGTCGCCGCGCGTGGCTCCGGTGCAGGCAGTGTCGTCAACTACCTACTCGGCATCTCCGGTGTCGATCCGATCCGCTACGGCTTGCTGATGGAGCGGTTCCTCTCACCGTTGCGGCAGGCACTGCCCGACATCGATGTCGACGTCGAGTCAGCTCGCCGCACGGAGGTCTACGAAGCCATCCTCGAGCGATACTCGGGCACCCGCTGCGCCTGTGTCTCGATGATGGACACCTATCGGGTGCGGCACGCGATCCGCGATGTCGGGGCGGCTCTGGGGATGCCACCAGGAGAGATCGACTCCATCGCCAAGGCCTTTCCGCACATCCGCGCTCGCGATGCGCGCAATGCCTTGCGCGAGCTCCCTGAGCTGCGCGCAACCGGGCTGGGCGAGGAGCGCCTCGACCGGTTGTTCGGCCTGGTCGAAAAGCTTGACGGGTTGCCTCGCCACATCGCCGTCCATCCCTGTGGGGTGTTGCTGTCCGACGCCACGTTGCTCGACCGCACCCCGGTCGAGGCCAGCTATCTGGGCTTTCCCATGAGCCAGTTCGACAAGGACGACGTCGAAGATCTCGGCCTGCTCAAGCTCGACGTGCTCGGTATCAGGATGCAGTCGGCGATGTCTTATGCGGTCAACGAGATCAAGCGGGTCGATGGCGTCGAGATCGACATCGACGACGAGGCACAGGTGCCCCGAGATGATCCCGCGACATACGCCTTGATCCAAAGCACCAAGACCTTGGGCTGCTTCCAGATCGAGTCCCCGGGGCAGCGCGAGCTCGTCGGCAAGTTCGCTCCCGAGACCTTCGAGGACATCATCATCGACATCTCGCTGTTTCGTCCGGGACCAGTCAAGAGCGACATGGTGGTCCCCTTTCTCCGGGCCCGGCAAGGCTGGTCACAGCCCGAATATCTGCACCCTGACCTCAAAGAGTCGCTTGCCTCGACATGCGGCGTGGTGGTGTTCCACGAACAGGTAATCGAGATCATCGCCACCC
>JACCZJ010000056.1 GCA_013696065.1 Nocardioidaceae bacterium | reverse complement strand
GATCATCACTGCTCGCTTCGCGACTGAGCCGCAGGCGCTTGCACGTGCATCCCTGTTCGCGTTGGTAACGGTCCTCGTGGTTTTCGGGTGGATGGGGCTGGCCCGGCTGATCCGCGGGCAAGTGTTGTCTCTGCGGGAGCGTGAGTTCGTGCAAGCAGCACAGGTGATCGGTGTTCCCACCCGCCGGATCCTTTTCAAAGAGCTGCTGCCAAACTTGATCGCGCCCATCGTTGTATCGGTGAGCCTCAGTCTCCCCGGCTATGTGGCAGCCGAAGCCGGGTTGTCCTACCTCGGCATCGGTGTGACCGGCACTCCCTCCCTCGGGCAAACCATCCTGCGAGCACAGCCCTTCTACCAGAATTATCCGCTCTTCCTTTGGGCCCCGGTAGTTGCGGTGATGGTGCTGGTGGTTTCTCTCAATCTCCTCGGCGACTCGGTCCGAGACGCTTTCGATCCCAAAACTCGACGATGATCTCGTCGCGAACAAACAGCAACACTCACACGAAAGGGTGAACCAGGTCATGCGATTAAGACAACCCATTATCGCCGTCTCGACCGTCACACTCCTCAGCCTCGCAGCGTGCGGCGGTTCCGGAGCAGATCCAGATCCAAATGCTGGCGACGACACAGGCGCCGGCGGGACCACCGAAACCACCGCCGGCGGCGGCGACACCGGTGAAGAAAAGGAAGAGCGCTCAGGCGCTGCTCCCGACATCGAGGGAGCCGAGCCAGGCGGCACCATGAAGGTCATCAGCATCAACGGCCTCAACTCGATGGACCCCAGCGAGTCCTATTACGTCAACACGGCGTCAATCCTCAGTGGCTTGGTGACGCGCTCCCTGACGCAGTACGTCTACAACCCCGACACCAAGCAGATGACCCTGATTCCCGACTTGGCCACCAAGATCCCCGTAGGTAATGAGGACCTCACCGAGTGGACGATGGAGTTGCGCGAGGGCGTCAAGTGGGAGAACGGCGACCCGGTCACTCCGGAGGAACTCGCCTACGGCATCAAGCGTTCGTTCGACCGGGAGAGTTTCCCGGAGGGCGCGGCCTACAGCAACGACTACTTCCTCGACGGCGACAAGTACAAGGGCCCCTACAAGAGCGGGACGAAGTACAAGGGCATCGAGATCGACGGCAACAAGCTGACGTTCAAGATGTCTAAGCCGTTCCCCGACTTCCCGTACTGGGGTGCCTTCCCTGCCATGGGTCCCATCCCGTTGGACGAGAAGATCAACGAACCCTCGAAGTACGCTCTGCACCCGTGGTCGACCGGGCCATACATGTTCGGCAAGTACACGCCGGAAAAGGCACTGGAATTGGTGAAGAACCCCGAGTGGGATCCTGAGACCGATCCAGGTCGTCGCCAGCTGGTGGATAGCTACCAGATGGAGTTCGACGTCCCGACGGCAAAGATCGACCAGATCTTGCTCGAGGACGACCCGAACACGATCACCTACGACAACATCTCGGCTACCGTCTTCCCCAAGTTCCAGCAGGAGGCTCAAGACCGGCTGGTTGTCGGCAGCGACCCGTGCACCTTCATGTGGTTCCCCGACTACCGCGAGATCACTGATATCAACGTGCGCAAGGCGCTGGCTTATGCCTACCCCTACGGCGACGCCTACGCTGCCGGGGGTTACATCGAAGGTGTGACTCGTACGTTCGGCACCAACATCATGCCGCCCGGAATTCCTGGCCGTGAGGAGTACAACCCGCTCCCCGACCACGATTTGGGTGAGACTGACGCAGCAACAGCCAAAAAGCTTCTCGAAGAGGCTGACGCGGTGGGCTATGAGATCAAATTCGCCTTTGCGACCGACGACCCGGTATCGGTGGATGTTAAGAACGCGGTTGTTCGGGGCTTGACCAACGCCGGCTTCAAGGCATCGCCGGTGGCATCGACCCTCGCTGAGATCTCGACTCTTCGGGCGGACCCCGACGCACCGCTCAACGTGCGTTCGGGTGGGTGGTGCTCTGACTGGCCGTCTGGTGGATCGTGGTTCCCGCCCGTCTTCGAGACAACCAACCTCGATGAAGAGGGTCTTGGCTCAAACTATGCAGTGTTCTCCGAGCCCGAAGTCGACAAGGAGATTGAGCGCATCCAGACCATCCCCGTGGAGGAGCAGCCGGCCGCGTGGAACGCACTAGACCAGACGATCATGGAGAAGTACTTACCCGTGTTCGTCACCGGTTATGGCGGCGTCGCGATGGCCCACGGCTCGGGGGTTCAAGGCATGGAAGATGACAACGTCTTCGGCATGCCGACCTGGAAGGACATGTGGTTGAAGCCGTAGCGAGTAGCAATCAGTTGACAACGCACTGATAACTGTGGGGTGGGCCCGGCTGGGCCC
>JACCZJ010000012.1 GCA_013696065.1 Nocardioidaceae bacterium | reverse complement strand
ATTCGCGGGACGTCGGGATGACCGGCTCGAGCGATTCGGTGGCCGCCTGAACGGTGCGCTCGTAGTCCTCGCGGAGGATGTCGTAGGGGTCGAGCGGGTTGCCTCGATCCCTGTGCTGCCTGAAACGCCTGCGTCGCGGGCCGCTGTAGAGTGCATTCGCTCGTAACGCAAGCATATTGGTGGCGCGCCCGACAGGAGTCGGACGTGCGATAACAACCTACAGCATGCCCATCGAGGGCCGAGATGCGAGCTCCTCCACGCCGCCCCGTTCGAGTGACACACGATCCAAGCCATGGTGTCGTGGGTACGGCCGTCGCCCACGACGCGCCGGCGCTTAGGGGAACTTGCGCATTTCGACCATCTCGGTTCGCCCGCCGATCTCGACCGTGCCATCGTCGTGCGGTCGGACCAGGATCTCGGACCCGATCCCCTGGTGGATCGTCAACGGCCGCCGGAGCCGGGCACCCATGGCGACGGACGCCGCGCCACTAGCCTCGTCCTCGAGGATGCCATATTCCGTCGGGAAGGAGCGCGACCGCAGCCGCCCGGATGCCTCGTCTTTCCAGGCCCAAACGTACAGCCAGGGCTCACCCATCTCTTGGCCTGGGTGCGCGGCTACCTCTGCGGCGGTGCCGAGCTCCACGATCCGGACTGCACCGGGCACCCATTCGGGTCGGGCGCGAATCCACGTGCGGTCCCCCTCATAGCGGACCGGGACATCCCCGGCCGGGGGCCGCAGGACCGCCACCGGCGTGCCGACCTCACGTAACAGCCACGCCGTCCCGACCGACGGATGGCCGGCGAACGGCAGCTCGTTCGTCGGCACGAAGATCCGGATGTTGCCGCGAACGATGTCGTCCACGAAGACGGTCTCCGCGAACCCGAGTTCGACCGTCACGGCCTGGCGGCGTTCGGCAGCGATCGCTGCCCCGTCGAGAAACACGCCGAGCGGATTGCCTCCGCGTCCCCCAGGGCCCACGAAAACTCGGACGACGTGAAGTGTGGTCACTCGAGAGTCCTCATGCGACACGTCAGACCGGCACAGAGTCGAACCGTGCCGAGATCGCCTTGCGGACGTCGGGGTCTCGGAGCGCGTCGGGCGAAAGCCGGCCGAGCTCCACGAACATCTGCTCGAGCCCGCCCGGGGTCCACAACGTCAGGAAACGTCCACCGCCGGGCTCTGCACGCATCAGATGGCGAATGCCGCGAGGGATCAGCACGAACGATCCTGGATCGGCCGCGAAGTCGTCCTCGCCAAGGGTGAACGTGAAGCGTCCTTCAAGGACGTAGAAGGCCTCGAGGCTGTTGACGTGGATGTGCGGGACGGTCCAGGCGCCCTCGGCTCCCGAGAACTCGCCCAGGGCGAAGGCACCGTCGGTCCGATCGGTACTTGCCAGTATCCGGAAGTCAACGATCCCGAGCCGATGGGTCCCGCCCGCTGACGGTCCGTTGACATGTCCAGGCTCTATCATGGCCGGCCTCCGTGGCATGTTGGGCGCGGTGAATGCGCCGACCATGGGACCAGCCGCCCACAGAACGCAATCCCAGAAAATGAACTTGCACGGCTCGGTCCAGGATCGGACACTGCCATCCATGAAGCATTACGCCCAATACTGCCCGATCGCCCGTGCCTCAGAGCTCTTCGCTGAACGATGGACGCCGATCATCATTCGAAACCTGCTGGCCGGATGTCGGACGTTCGGCGATCTCCGCGCCGGAGCGCCGGGGATCAGCAAGGCGCTCCTCGCCCAGCGCCTCGCGCTGCTCGAAGGACAGGGGATTGTGGCGGCTCAGGCCAGGGCCTCCGGACGCGGCAGCGTGTATGAGCTCACCGATAAGGGCCGGGAGCTGAGGGCGATCACCGACGCGATGGGTGCGTGGGGTGCGCGCTGGCTCGAGCTCAAACCCCACGACTTCGATGCCGGTTACGTGCTGTGGGCAACGTGCCGTCTCGTCGAACTCGATCGGGTCCCGAAAGAGGGGCTCGTAGTGCGAATCGAGCTCGCCGACCGGCCGGCCGATCAGTTCTGGATGCTCCTCAAGCGTTCCCAGGCAGAGATCTGTTCGAACAACCCAGGGCAGAGCGAAGACCTCGTCGTCCAGACCGACAGTGAGACCCTGGCACGCTGGCACCTCCGCCATGTGAGTTATGACGAAGCCGCGCGCGCAGGACGGATCCGGATCGAGGGGTTGCCATCGCAGGCCAGGGCCTTCGTCGCCTGCATCCGCCCGAGTCCGTTCGCCAGCGCCGGTACGTCCTCGGGGATGTCAGCCCAGCGAGCAGACAAATCGACCGCCTAGCACTCGCTGGTCTCGTCTTTGACGCCGTCCAGTCCGGCTCGAGGGTGGAGGCCAAAGGTCTGAGCCTTATTATCGCGAGCCCGTAGTTCAGCGGATAGAGCGTCGGCCCGTGGGGGTCGAAAACCCGGATCTGATCACGCAGCGACGCCGTGGTACTCGTGGATTAGGCCGCCGAGCACGTCCCGACGGCGAACGTCTCGAGGGCTGACCGGGATGGGGTCCCAGGCTTCGGCCAACGGCGTTGTGAGGGCGAGCGCGCGATGGGGCCGCCTGCGGTTGTAGTGGTCGGCGTAGGTCCGAAGCGTCCGATCGAGATGCCCCCGACCGAGGATCAGGGTCCAGTCGAGGCACTCGGCCCGGATGGTCGCGATGACCCGCTCAGCGTAGGCATTGGCGTTCGGGGCCCGGATCGGGGTGAGGATGACCCGCGCCCCTTCCGAGCGAATGACCGCGTCGAACGGTCGGCTGAACTTCGTGTCCCGGTCGCGGATGAGGAACCGGATGGCGGTCGAGCGATCATCGAGGTCCAGGGCCAGGTTCCGGGCCTGCTGGGTGACCCAGGCTGAGTCAGGATGAACCGTTGAGGGGCTGAGGCGGATCCGCCGAGTCCCGAGCTCGATGAACACAAGGACGTAGAGCGTCCGGAGCCAGGCCGTCTCGACGGTGAAGAAGTCGCAGGCGATGATCCCGCTCGCTTGAGCTCGGAGGAACTCGGTCCAGCTCGGTCCGGTCTGCCTCGGGGCGGGACCCGCTCGGGCGGCTCGGAGCACGGTTCGGATCGTGGTCGCGCCGACCCGGATGCCGAGCTTGCGTAACTCGCCTCCGATCCGGACGCAGCCCCAGCGAGGATTCTCTCGGGCGAGCCGGAGGATGAGCTCACGGACCGCGTCATCAATCGGCGGCCGGCCTGGACGACCGGTCCTGCGGTAGGTCCACTTCCGCTTCACG
>JACCZJ010000009.1 GCA_013696065.1 Nocardioidaceae bacterium | reverse complement strand
ACCCTCTTCAAGGTCATCGACAAGGTCGTCGACACGGGGCAAGATCCGCGCCGATTTGCGGAGGACTTGCTGCATCGGCTCCGCGACCTAGTCGTCGTCTCCGCCGTACCTCAAGCCGCGAGCCGTGGACTCCTCGAGATCTCCGACGACCAAGCCGATCGTCTGAGTGGGCAGTCGTCGCGATTTGGTCGAGCCGAGCTGACGCGGGCTGCTGACATCGTCAGCCAAGGACTCACCGACATGCGTGGAGCGACCGCGCCTCGGCTGTTGCTCGAAATGATGTGTGCACGCATCCTGCTGCCAGGCGCCGACCAGTCTGCCGAGGGATTGGGGGCGCGAGTGGACCGGCTCGAGCGCCGGCTGTCCATGCCACCATCGCCGGCCCCCGAGGCCGAAAGTGTCCCGGTCACCCAGGTAGACCTCGACACTGCGAAGCCGAAGGCGGTTTCGATCGCGGCGCCCGACCTGCCGGCGTCTCAGGGTGCGGCGCAAGCGGATGAGCTCACCCCAGTCGATGAGGGGAATCGCATCGACGTGGCTGGTGGTGCCGGCGGCACTGCTGGCGCGAAGCTGGGGCTCGTCGATGTGCGACAGCTGTGGCCAGGCGTGCTCGACCGAGTGATGTTCCTACGCCGCTACGCCTGGGTTCTCTTGAGCCAGAACGCCCATGTCAAGGCAGTGGAGGATCGCCTCCTCACGATCGGGTTCGTCAACGCGGGAGCGCGCGACGCCTTCATGCGGAGCGGTGCCGACGAGATCCTCCGGCAGGCGCTCATTGACGAGCTTGGAGTCGACTGGCGAGTCGAGGCCATCATCGACGTGGGCGGCGACCCCGGCGCTTCCCGACCACCTCGGGTGGTGCCGCCTCCGGCAGCGTCACCTACATCAGCCGGACCCACGGTTGCAGCAGCCGCAGGGCGGACCCTGGAGACGTCAGACCGTGCAGGCGCGGTCCCACAACGTCGTGCGGACTCGACCGCAGCGGTGGATTCCGAAACGGCACGGCGACATTCCGCCGTCGACGACGATATCGCGGCCGATGACGAGGTCAGCGCGGATTCCACCCTCACCTCGCATGAATTGCTGGTCCGAGAGCTGGGCGCGAAAGTCATCGACGACATCCGCCACGACGCCCCATGACCAGCCAGCTGTCATCCGTGGCTGTCGAAAAGGCCGTCCCGCCCGTACACCAGTGAAACCCGACGACCCCCCACCGAATTGGAGCATCGCTCATGTTTCCCGAAGGCACCACCCCGCCATCGATGCAGTCGTTACTCGAGCAGGCAACTGCCATGCAACAACAACTGCTGGCCGCCCAGCAGGAGCTGGCAGAGGCTCGTGTCGAGGGGGCGGCAGGAGGCGGAGCAGTGACCGCCATCGTGTCCGGCACGGGCGACCTCCTCGCACTCCAGATCGCTGCCTCCGTCTGCGATCCGGACGACACAGAAGCGTTGGCCGATCTCGTCGTGGCCGCTGTGCGTGCCGCCACAGCGAATGCGCAGGAGTTGGCGGCCGATCAGATGGGTGACCTGACGGGTGCCCTTGGAGGCTTGGGTGACGAAGGTTCGCCGTTAGGCAAACTAGGCTTTTGAGGTTGGTCGACCGACCCAGCCCAGCAATGCGACCGCAGAGAGGCTGACGGGGTTGTACGAAGGCGTGGTGCAAGACCTCATCGACGAGCTTGGCCGGCTCCCCGGAGTGGGGCCTAAGGGCGCCCAGCGCATTGCCTTCCACATCCTCAACACCGACTCGGTCGACATCCGCCGGTTGGCTGCCGTTTTGGTGCAGGTGAAGGAAAGGGTGCGCTTCTGCGCCACCTGCGGCAATGTCGCCGAAGAGGAACAGTGCAAGATCTGCCGGGACCCTCGCCGCGACGTGTCACTGCTCTGTGTCGTCGAGGAGTCCAAGGACGTCGTAGCAATCGAGCGGACCCGCGAATTCCGGGGCCGCTATCACGTGCTGGGCGGCGCCATCAGCCCCATCGAGGGCATCGGCCCTGACGAGCTGCGGATCCGCGAACTGATGCAACGCCTTGCCGATGGCTCGATCCAGGAGGTCATCTTGGCCACTGACCCCAACCTGGAGGGCGAAGCAACCGCGACATACCTCTCACGGCTGCTTAAACCGATCGGGCTTCGGGTCACCCGACTTGCAAGCGGGCTGCCAGTAGGGGGAGATTTAGAGTATGCCGATGAGGTCACGCTCGGTCGTGCCTTCGAGGGGAGACGGTCCGTTGACGACTAATGGACGAGACGCAGTGGTGCCCAGCGAGCTCGAGGACCTCGCCCAAGCCATCGCTGACCAGGCGGAAAGCTTCCTGCTTGCCGTGCGCGAGCTCTCCCGCGGGGAAGACCGCGGCACGCTGGTGCCTTTGCTGCTGCTCGAGGTGAGCCAGCTTCTGCTCGCAGGCGCGCGGCTCGGAGTGCAGATGGACTTCGTACCGAGCGAGGAGTTCGAGCCCGATGCGGGGCCCGAGCCGGATCTGGACGCGATGCGTGAGCGCCTCGCGGTGCTGCTGTGTGGCGCCGACGACTTCACGGAGGTCTTCGACCCCTACCTGGACCCACCCGAATTCATGTCCTCGAGGCTGTCGGATGATCTGGCTGACATCGCGAGCAGCATCGCGCACGGCCTGCGTCACTACCGCGCCGGCCGCGTCGAGGAGGCCCTGTGGTGGTGGCAGTTCTCGTATGTCGCGAGCTGGGGCGCTGAGGCCAGTGCCTCTCTGCGGGCCTTGCAGTCGGTTATCGCCCATGACCGGCTCGATGCGGCTGAGATCGGCGAGGTCGAGGCCTCACATCTCGAGGCGGCCCAAGACCTCTGACCGTCAGCCCCCTCGGGAGCGGACTGGCCCGGGCCCCGGCGGGCG
>JACCZJ010000465.1 GCA_013696065.1 Nocardioidaceae bacterium | reverse complement strand
GTCGTAGTCCGCATCGGGGTCAGCAAGCTCCTCGGTGATCTGGTGGAAGCGGTCCAGCTTCGACTTGACAGTTCCCACTGCCTCCTCGACGTTGTCGAGCACGGTCCTGCCCTCACTGAGGGGCGGTTCCTGTTGGAGCATCCCGACCGTCGCACCAGGGTCCAAGAGTGCGTCACCGTTGGACGGGTGCTCGAGCCCGGCCATGATCTTGAGCATGGTGGACTTGCCGGTCCCGTTCGGCCCCACGACGCCGATCTTGGCCCCGTGCAGGAACGAAAGGGTGACGTTGTCGAGAACGACCTTGTCCCCAAGGGCTTTGCGCACGTTGCGCAGCGTGAACACATACTCAGCCATGGGCTAGAGCGTACGGCGCACCCTCCGCTTGGCCGAAATCCTCGGGGCCGCAGACATCGCTCAGGCGGCGGGGTCCTGGCGACGGACTGTCTCCTGAGCGTTCGGAACCGGGCGCGGGTTGCCCCAGCCGTCCACCTGGGTCGTGTCGCCGGACTCGCGATGGACCATCTCCTGGATCTCGTCGTGCACGTCGGTCTCGGCTCGTTCCGGTCGGCTTGACCGGTGGAACACGCTGGTCCCGCGCGTGAGGTCATGGCCGACGAAGCTGGCCTCGACGATCAGGGTGTTCGACACCTGCCCGTCCTCACGCTTCCAGTTCTCGCTACGCAGCTTGCCGTGCACGATCACCGCATCTCCCTTCTTCACCGACTCGCGGATGTTGTCAGCGAGTCCCCTCCAGGCGCTCACGGAGTACCACGTGGTGTCACCGGTCAATATCGTCTATGTGTACTACTATGGATCCATGAAAGCAACACCCGCAGCGATCTACGCAAGGATCTCTTCGGACGACGGTACCGCGCTAGGCGTCGCGCGGCAGGAGACCGACTGCCGCCAAGAGGCTGAGCGGCGGAACTGGGTGGTCGCGGACCACCACGTCTTCGTGGACAACGATGTGAGTGCCAGCAATGGCAAGCAGCGCGAGCACTTCGTCCGGATGCTGCGGAGTCTCCGCTCGGAGGAGGTCTCGGCTCTCGTCGTGTGGGACATCGACCGGCTGACCCGGACGCCGCGCGAACTAGAGGACTTCATTGACCTTGCGGACGCGCACGGCATCGCCCTCGCGTCGGTGGGTGGAGACATCGACCTCAGCACTGAGCAGGGCCGCATGATGGCTCGGATGAAGGGGACCGTCGCCCGGTATGAGGTCGAGCAGTCCTCGCGCCGGCTCCGTCGAAAGCTGCAAGAACGAGCAGAGATGGGGAAGTCCCACGGCAGGGTTGCCTACGGCTACCGGCGAGAGCCCCTGTACGACGACGCAGGTCGGCCAGTGGGGTCGAGAGACGTGCTCGACCCCGAACAGGCTGCGGTGCTGCGCGAGGCGTGCGAGAGGGTGCTCTCGCGGGAAAGCCTTCGTTCGATCATCCGCGACTTCAATGCTCGAGGCCTCCCCACGCCGAGAGGAAACCGGTGGGACGGATCCATGCTGCGCCAGCTGCTACTGCGCGAGCGCAACGTCGGCAACCGGGTCCACCGTGGCCAAGTTCTGGGCAAGGGCGATTGGGAGCCGATCTTCGACGCTGGCACTTTCGATCGGTTGCGCGCGCTGCTGTCCGACCCAAGCCGGAGGACCCCGCGCGGCAAGAGCGTGAAGCACCTGCTCACGGGGATCGCGCTGTGCGGCCTGTGCTCGACGCCGCTCCATCGCGGCACAGGGACTACCCAGAAGTCGGGGAAAGTGTTGCAACCGCACTACCGATGCCCAGGCTGCAATCGCATCCGGCGGAACCAGCACCTGGTGGACGAGCTGGTGTCCAGCGTCGTGGTGGCTCGCCTGTCACAGCCTGACGGGCCGGACCTGCTTGGCGGCGACCCAAAGGCCCTCAAGGCGGCGATGAAGTACGCCGAGGAGCTGCAGGCCCGCCTCGACCTGGTGACGGACGAGTACGCAGAGGGCAAGATCGGGGCCGACCAGCTGCGTCGCATCTCCGCTCGACTGCGGCCTCAGATCGAGGCACAGCGAGCCAAGGCGCGGGCGGCTGCACCGAGCCCCGAACTGGCACAGTTGGCCCGTCCTGACCTCGCTGGGCGCTGGGAGTCGCTAGATATCGAGCTCAAGCGTGCGGTGATCGACGTGCTAATGACCGTGACAATCCTGCCTAGTGGCCGCGGAGTGACGTTCGATCCGACCCAGGTCAAGATCGAGTGGAAGGGGCAGCAGTGAGCGTCACGACGATCCTCCGACTCCGGTGCGAGTGTGGGCGCAACCTGGCCGACGTGGCTCGCAACCGGACTGCGATGCCGCACCACAACACCCAGATACGGGTCTCGGCTCGCGCCGGTACAGAGGTGACCGAGTACGTGCCGGGCGGGCGTTCTCGGGGTGGGTACGCCGTGTTTGATCCGCTGGTGCAGACCTACAGCTTCAAGTGCCGCTGCGGACGCAAGCATGACCGGCGCACCGACGCGCTGTTCGCCTATTGGCAGCTCA
>JACCZJ010000463.1 GCA_013696065.1 Nocardioidaceae bacterium | reverse complement strand
CGGGGAAACACGAAGTCCCAGGTCAGACGAGATCTGCCTGCGCTTCGAGATGAGCGCGCTCGGAGGGATTCGAACCCCCAACCTTCTGATCCGTAGTCAGATGCTCTATCCGTTGAGCTACGAGCGCTGGTTGTCGCCTCCATACGGCCTCACTGTTCCCGACCGCCACAGACGCGACGGCCGAGTCTAGCGTGCTGGTTGAGACAGGCGAAACGGCCACGGCCGCCCAACATAACCATGCCTCAATGACACTCAGCCAGATTGGGGGAAGGTAACCCGGGGTCGCGCATGATACGGAGGTCGGCGTAGATTGACGAGGAACGTCCACCGATCAAGAAGTGGGCGCCTTATCCACATTTCCGCTGCAGAGACCGGCGGCCGGTGGCGGAGATCCACCGCGTGCGCGAGAGGGAACACCGCTCCATGGCACTCGACACCAGCACTGATTCACCCGCTAAATCCGGCGAATCGCCACCGACCAGCCACCGCAAGCTGCTGGCGTGGGTCAACGAGGTCGCGGAGCTGACTGAGCCTGTTCGCGTCCACTGGTGCACGGGCTCTGACGAGGAGTGGACCGCCCTCACCGACGAGCTCGTCGAGCTCGGCACCCTCACCCGCCTCGATCCCAGCAAAAAACCCAACTCCTTCTGGTGCGCCTCCGACCCCAGCGACGTAGCCAGGGTCGAGGACCGCACCTATATCTGCTCCGTCGACGGACCGGACGCCGGCCCCACCAATAACTGGATGGCGCCGGCCGAGATGAAGGCGACAATGACCGAGCTCTACCGCGGCAGCATGCGCGGTCGCACGATGCACGTCATCCCCTTCGTGATGGGCCACCTCAACGCCGAGTCGCCCATGTTTGGTGTCGAGATCACTGACTCCGGCTATGTCGTGGCGTCGATGCGGGTCATGGCCCGTATGGGCAGCGACGTCCTTGCTCGCATGGAGGAGCTCGAAGCCGACTTCGTCCCTTGTCTCCACTCGGTCGGCGCTCCCTTGGAGCCTGGCCAGCAAGACGTGCCATGGCCATGCAGCGACATCAAATACATCACCCATTTTCCCGAGGAGCGCGCGATTTGGAGCTACGGCTCCGGCTATGGCGGAAACGCCCTGCTCGGCAAAAAGTGCTACTCCCTGCGAATCGCGTCAGCAAAAGCCCGCGACGAGGGCTGGCTCGCCGAGCACATGCTCATCCTCAAGCTCACTTCACCTCAGGGCATCGTCAAATACGTGGCAGCGGCCTTCCCGAGCGCCTGCGGCAAGACCAACCTCGCAATGCTCGATCCCACCGTGGCGGGCTGGAAGGTCGAGACCCTAGGCGACGACATCGCCTGGATGCGCTTCGGCGAGGACGGCCGCCTCTATGCCGTCAATCCCGAGTTCGGCCTCTTCGGTGTCGCGCCGGGCACTGGCTGGAAGACCAACCCCAATGCCATGCGGACCATCGCCAAGGGCAACTCCATCTTCACGAACGTCGCCCTCACCGACGATGGCGATGTGTGGTGGGAGGGTATGACGGAAGAACCCCCGGACCACCTGACCGACTGGAAGGGCCAAGACTGGACTCCCGACTCGGGCGAGCTCTCCTCTCATCCCAACAGCCGATTCTGCACCCCGATCACCCAGTGCCCGATCCTGGCGCCCGAATACGACGACCCCAAGGGTGTGCCGATCGACGCCATCTTGTTCGGTGGGCGCCGCAAGACGACTATCCCCCTCGTCACCGAGGCGCGTGATTGGGTCCACGGCACCTTCATGGGTGCGACCTTGTCGTCCGAGACCACCGCAGCAGCGACCGGCGCCGTCGGCGTGGTGCGCCGCGACCCGATGGCGATGCTGCCCTTCATCGGCTACAACGCGGCCGACTACTTCAACCACTGGATCACTGTTGGCAAGGAACACGACGCCGCCAAACTGCCGCGAATTTTCTACGTCAACTGGTTCCGTCGTAGCGCAGACGGAGGATTCCTCTGGCCAGGCTTCGGCGAGAACAGCCGGATCCTGAAGTGGGTCGTGGAGCGTATCGAGGGCACTGCTGAGGCGGTCGAGACACCGATTGGCTATGTCGCCACTGTCGATTCGCTCGATCTGGACGGGCTTGACGTCACTCGTGAGGACATCGCAGCCGCGCTCGAGGTTCGCCCCGACGAGTGGCGCGACGAGATCCCACAGATCACTGAGTGGTTCGACAAATTCGGCGACAAGCTTCCCACCGTGCTGTGGACTGAGCTTGATGGCTTGAAGGCCCGTCTCGGCTGACTCGTCGAAGGGTCAACGTCGGCGCGTTGCAGCAGCTCCTGGGCGCGGGGCGCAGCTGAACGGGTGACAAGCAGCCTGCTGGCAAATTTCGCGCTGCGTCGTGGCGCGTCGAGTGGCGCCGCGTCATGGCGTCGAGTGGCGCTGCGTTTCGCGTGGTGTGTGACTTCCAAGTCAACTATCGACCTCGATGTTCCACACCAGCCTTGGCATCGAGTCCGACGCCCATTCGAGTTGAGCCCAGTCAGCGACGAGGGCAGGCGCACATAATGACGAGGGCAGGCGCACATAATGGGGTCATGGCTGCACAGGAGGGGGGGCATCGAGTGCCCCTTCTGCTGGGAGCGGGGCAGGCCGTATGACGCTGGAGCCCGCCAAGGTCAGCCGCACTGACGAGGTGGGTCACGCTTCGAGAGGGCCCGGTGGCCTGCGGCGGCTGGTCGTCATACTCGCGTATTTCGCTGGGTGGCTCCTTGTCGCGGTCCCCGTGGCCTACAACGCCTTTCTCACTGCGGAGCGAGACACCGTGCTGGCGGGTCATGACGCCGCGATTTCGCCCACCAGTGACGGGTTCGCCACCATCGACCTCGGCGCATATCTGCCCAACGTGCGCTACCCGACCAACTCTCGGCTCGGTGTCGACATCACGGTCGGCAAGACAAATGTCGATAGTTACGAGGTGCTGCTCCAGCGTTACGCCCTCATTGGCGGCAACCCCGACGGAGAAATCGCGAAGGTCACCCAACTCGTGAGGTCCATGCTCATGCCCAGTCTCCTCGAAGGGGCGTTGGTCGGTCTGCTCGGGCCGATCGTGTGGCTGGTCGTTGGGTCGCGGCGGCGCGGCGAGCTCGCGGCAGCATTGGCCCGCCGCCGGGTGACCCTCGTCGTGGTCGGCCTTGTTGCGGCCGTCGCTGCGGCACTGGCGGGGCTCGGTCTGTGGGACTCACGGGGGGACATCGCTCCCGTAGCTGAGGACGACTGGCAGCCGATCGAGACGATGGTCCCGACCGGGCGCATTCCGCTCCAGGCGATGGCGCTGGAGGTCCAGAGCGGCCTCGTGACGTCGGGCACCCGGCGGCTCATAGAGAGCGCCTTCGACAGCTACCAAGTGTCTACCGAGTACTACCAAGACATCGCCGATCGAGCACTTGGGCTCACTGGTTCGCTGCGTCAGCCCGCCCTCGACGAGACGGTTGCTCTGCTGGTGAGTGACCGCCATGACAACGTCGGCATGGACCCAGTGGCGCATGCCATCGCCACTGCAGGCGGAGCCACCC
>JACCZJ010000442.1 GCA_013696065.1 Nocardioidaceae bacterium | reverse complement strand
TTCTTGGAGTGTCGTTCAGCCTGCCCGATGATCGTGACCTGCCTCCGAGCAGCACAGCTCGCATGGTCGGCGACAGCGTGCGCGAGGACTTCAGTGGCGGCTCTGCCCGCTCCTTCCCGGTAGTGATGCCGGACGCAAATGCCGAACAGGTCACCGCGTTGGCTGTCGACATCTCGGCGCTCACTGACGTGAGTCAGGTGAACACCAGCACGGGTAGCTTCGCCGACGGCACGAAGGTGGCCGAGCCTGAAGCGGCAGCGCAACGATTCAGCGACGGCACCGGGAGCTATCTGGATGTTGTCAGCAGCGCCGAGCCCGTGTCGCCGGCAGGCGAGCAGCTCGTGGCTAATATCCGCGGCCTGGAGGCCGGCGCGCCATACCTGGTGGCCGGCCCCGCGGCAGATCTCGTCGACTCGAAGAAGGCGATCTTCGGGTTGGTGCCACTCGCGCTGATACTCATCGCCGTAGCCACGTTCGTGTTGCTGTTCTTGATGACCGGCAGCGTCCTCATCCCCATCAAGGCGATCGTGCTCAACGTGCTCAGCCTCGGTGCAACCTTCGGCGCGATGGTATGGGTATTCCAGGACGGCAACGGCGCCGAGCTGCTCAACTTCACCCCGACGGGAACGCTCAATACGACTATCCCGATCCTGATGTTCTGCATCGCGTTCGGTCTCTCGATGGACTACGAAGTGTTCCTGCTGTCGCGGATCAAGGAGGAGCACGACCGCACCGGAGACACCACCGCAGCGGTGGCCATCGGTCTGCAGAAGACCGGACGGATCATGACCGCCGCTGCCGCAGTGCTTGCGGTTACCTTCATCGCGTTCGCCACATCGCAAGTGACCTTCATCAAGCTGATGGGCCTCGGGCTCACCATCGCCATCTTGATGGATGCCACGCTGGTGCGCGGAGTGCTCGTGCCGGCGTTCATGCGGTTGGCGGGGGAGGCAAACTGGTGGGCGCCGCCCTGGCTGCGGCGACTCCACCGGAGGTTCGGGCTGTCCGAGGCAGCGTCGGAGGCGACGCCTGTGGTGGTCCGCGTCTAGCTGGCTGTTGCGGCTGCCCGCGGGCAACTCGACAGTGCTGGGTGTCGAAGACCACGTATGCCGGGGAGGCGGCCTCGCCCGCGCAGCAGGGTTGTTCTTGCTGCTGACAACCCCTAGGCGGCTGGCTCCGTATATAAGGTGACAGCACGCGACAACCGAGGGACCCCGATGGGCAGCACCGACCAACGCGACGCGGAGTTCACCGCCTTTGGCCAAGCTGTATGTCGCCTGGCCACGCATCGACCGACAGGGTTCTCCTGAGGCCTACGCGCGACGTACGTTGGTACGGGCGCACATCGACGAGACGCGTCGCCCTTGGCGGCCTGAGCGCCCTGGCGACCACCTCGCAGTTCAGACTGCGGAGCGGCTTTCGGTGGAGGATCGACACGCCCTGATGACGGCGCTGGCCGCGCCGCTGCGCCAACATCGCGGGAGCCGCCGTCGCCGTACCGGCGCTGGTGCAAGACCCCGACGTTCCGCTCTGATCACAAGCCCGAAGCCATGACGGGCACGTCGCACCCACGGTGTCGGGTGCGGTCAGTTGTCGAGTAGGGGATCCACGTCTTCGATGATGTGGACGGCGGCCTCCTCGGCACTGGCCCCCGCACCGTCGATGCCGACGTCTTCACCGATCAGCTCGGCGTCGAAGTCTTGGCCGAAGCCGCCGTCAGGGTCGACAAGCCGGCCGGCTCGCTCGGTGCCGACTTCGCCGTCGTCGAGGAATTCGTCTGAGTAGTCAACAGCGACGTCGGGCTCCTCTTGGGCAATGCGCTGGTCGAGGGTTTCGCCCTCGCGCTGTTCGGTGGCGGTGTTGCCGAAACGCTCAGCCGCTGAATAGCGCTCGGGCGGCGAATAACCCTCGTCCAGGATGTCGTCGGTGCCACGGTCGAGGAGGGTGTCCTCGGGTTGCATCTGGTCGAGCTGTTCGGAGGCCTCGGGGATCTCCTCAGGGGTTTCGGTCATACCGCTACCTTGCCACGTTGACACCACCGTTGAGAGATCAGGTGAAGGCCTCGATGTCACGGAGACTCGACGGCTTCCGCCGCCTTCGCGATATTGCGGTGCATGCTGCCGAAGACGAGACCATGGAAGGGCCAGACCGCCCACCAATAGACATGGCCGGCGATGCCCCGAGGGTGAAAGAGTGCCCGCTGGTGAAGCACGGTCGTTGGGCGTTCTGTCTCGTTCACAGCACGAGGGGGTCCGTCGACTGGACCGGCATCGTTCTCGCCCACTCGGAGCTCCAGCCAGGCAAGACCTGGCAGACGCATCTCGGCCCGCAAGCGCAGCAGCTCGCCCGGCACGAGCGTCTCGACCCGCCACCAGTCCAGGCTGTCGCCAGCCAAGAGCCGGTCCGGGTCCCGGCGGCCACGGGCGAGACCTGGTCCTCCCGTCAGCCGGTCGATCCAGCCTCGAACCCACCAGCCCAGGGGGAACGAATACCACCCACGCTTCCCGCCGATGCCCTCGATGACCGACCACAGGGCGGCGGGTGTGGCGCTCACCTGATGTTCGCGCTGGTCGACGTACAGCGATCCTCCGGCCCAGTCAGGGTCGGATGGCAAGGGTTCGCTGGGCGCACCTCGAGTGCTGGCCGACGACCAGGTGGTGGGCACGTCCATGCTCTGGATCTTGGTCAAGGCCAGTTCGACAGCCCGCTCGTAGGAGGTCAGGCCTTCAGGCGGATCGGGGATGTAGGCGGCAATGTCGTGTTCCTCAGCCACGGCGGTGTTCTTGAGCGACTCGACCAAAGGCCGAGCCAGGCCACGCGGCACGGGTGTGACCACGTTCACCCAGTGACTCGATAGGGAGGGCGACAACACCGGCACGGGGAGGATGCGGCGTCGCCTGAGCCCCGAGATAGCCGCGAACCGCTGCATCATGTCGAGATAAGTGAAGGTGTCCGGTCCCCCCAGGTCGAAGCCTCGGTTGACCTCAGGCGGCAACTCGGTGCAGCCCACGAGATAGCGCAAGACGTCTCGCACCGCGATCGGCTGGGTGCGCGTGTAGACCCAGCGCGGGGTGACCATAACGGGCAGCCGCTCGGTCAGGTAGCGCAGCATTTCAAACGACGCGGACCCAGACCCGATGACAAGACCTGCCCGCAATACGGCCGTCGGCACACCCGAAGCGAGCAGCAGCCGGCCGACCTCGGCTCGTGACGCCAGGTGCTCCGAGAGCTCCTCGTGCTGTGGGTCGAGGCCGCCGAGATAGACGATGCGCTGCACGTCCGCGCGCTTCGCCTCCGCGGCGAAGATCTGCGCCGTATGCCGCTCCGTCGCGGCGAAGTCCTTGCCTGAGCCGATGGAGTGCAGCAGGTAGTAGGCGATGTGGACACCCGTGATGGCTGCCCGCACCGCTTCGGGATCACTCGCGTCGGCTTCGGCGACCTCGACCTGCTCGAACCACTCCCGTCCTTGCAGCTTCGACGGAGTGCGGGCCATCACTCGGACGCGGTATCCGGCGCCGAGAAGTTCGGGGACCAGTCTTCCGCCGATGTAGCCAGTTGCACCGGTGACGAGGCAGAGGGGAGCAGGGTCCATCAACTCAGCATGCCAGGCGGCGGTATCAGACCCGTCTGGGGCTTAACTGTCCCGCCTCGTTGTCGAACCGCTGTGTCAGCGACCAGTCGATGGGTTGGCCACCCAGCTCGGTGAGGTGGGCGTTGGTGCGGCTGAAGGGCCGCGAACCGAAAAAGCCGCGCGCTGCCGACAGTGGTGAGGGGTGTGCGCTCTCGATGATCGGGACGTGGGCAAGTCGCGGCTTGAGGGACTGGGCGTCACGGCCCCACAGGATCGCGACCAGCGGGCCCCCTCGTCGTACCAGCGCCTCAATGGCCAGATCGGTGACGGCCTCCCAGCCCTTTCCGCGGTGGGATGCCGGTGAGCCGGTGCGGACGGTGAGCACGCGGTTGAGTAGGAGCACTCCCTGGTCGGCCCAGGGTGCGAGGTCACCGTGATCGGGTGCGGTCACACCGAGGTCGTCGGTGAGCTCGCGGTAGATGTTGAGGAGGCTCCTCGGTAGCGGTCTTACCGCCGCGTCGACAGAGAAGGCAAGTCCCACGGCGTGGCCCGGGGTCGGATAAGGGTCCTGACCGACGATCAGGACTCGCACGTCGCTCAGCGGTCGGACGAACGCCCGCAGTATGTGCTCACCGGCGGGCAAGAACCGATGACCGCTCGCCACCTCACTGCGTAGGAACTGCCCGAGCTGGGCGATCCGGGACCGGGCGGGACTGAGTGCGGAGGCCCAATCGGGCGCCACGAGTTCTTCGAGAGAGCGAGGACTCATGGTGGCCACTGTGCCGCATCCCCAGCAACCCGTGAGGACCACTGGTCGCGGGAGTTGGTCAGCTTGCGAGCTCCTCGCCCGCCAGGTCGCTGAGGAACGCCTCGGCCCAGTCGTTGATGTCATGGTCGCGCACCTGTTTGCGCATGCCCCGCATCCGGCGGCTCAGCTCCTGGCGCGGGGTCTGCATCGACCTGGTCATGGAGTCCTTGAGGCCGTTGATGTCATAGGGATTGATCAAAAAGGCCTGCTTGAGCTCGTCAGCGGCACCGGCGAACTCCGAGAGCACGAGGGCTCCGGTGTTGTCATACCGGCTGGTGACGTACTCCTTGGCGACCAAGTTCATCCCATCGGCGAACGGGGTGACGACCATGATGTCAGCCGCCCGATAGAGGGCCGCCATCTCGTGTTTCGGGTAGGACGAATGCAGATAATGAATCGGGGGGTGACCGATGCGTCCGAGGTCGCCGTTGATGCGGCCCACCCAGCGTTCGATGTCGTCGCGGACCTCTTGGTATTGGCCCACCCGCTCACGGCTGGGGGAGGCGACCTGGACGAAAACCGCGTCCTCGATATCCACTCGGCCGTCGGCGAGCAGCTCGCCAAAGGCACGCAACCGCTGCCTGATTCCCTTGGTGTAGTCGAGCCTGTCGACCCCCAGGAAGACGTGACGGGGATTACCGAGCTCATCCCGAATCTCTTTGGCCCTGGTCTGGACGTCCTCTGACCGGGCCAATGTCTCGAGCTGCTTGAAGTCGATCGAGATTGGATAGCTGCGGGCCGCGACGGGCCGGCCGTCGTAGATGATCTTGTCGCGGTGGGTCTTGTGCCCGAGGCGGTGGCGAACCAGACGAACGAAGTTCGAGGCCCCGCCCGGTCGCTGGAATCCGACGATGTCGGCCCCGAGGAGGCCCTTGAGGATTTCGTCTCTCCAGGGCAGCTGCAAGAACAGCTCGGTGGGCGGGAAGGGGATATGCAGGAAGAAGCCGATCCGCAGGTCGGGTCGCAGCTCGCGCAGCATCGAGGGGACGAGCTGCAACTGATAGTCCTGAACCCAGACCACCCCGCCCTGCTCGGCGGACTCGGCCGCGGCCGTGGCGAATCTTCGGTTGACCTTGACGTAGGAGTCCCACCACTCGCGGCGGAAGGACGGCTTGGCCACCAGGTCGTGGTAGAGCGGCCACAAGGTGTCGTTCGACATACCGTCGTAGTAGTAGGCGACATCTCGGTCACTGACGTGGATGGGCACGAGAGACAGGTCCTCCACATCGAAGGCGTCATAGTCGTCGAGATGGCCGCCCGGCCAGCCGATCCACACCCCCTCCTGCTTGCGGATCACCGGCTCCAGGGCCGTTACCAGGCCGCCGGGAGAAGTTCGCCAGGCGCCGTCGGCACCCCTGTCGACAGGTAAGCGGTTTGCGACGACGACGAAGGAGCTTGTCGGTACGGCCACTGCCCTAGCCTAAACGTCACTGCCTTTTTCCGATCTTCCGCCAAGGGGGAACCCGCTTCGGCTTGCATCCGTCCCTACGGAGTGGGCAAATGACAATGGTGTTGTTTATTGCTTAGGATCGCCTCGTGAGGTGGGAAATCCCAGCCCCCCGTCAGGTTGTAGGAGCACACCGCATGGACGCCGCAAACGTCGTAACGTCGGGAGAATCCGCTCGGGCAGCCGAGGAGCTGTCCGAACGCGACCAGCGCATCCTGACTTTCGAGCGCTTGTGGTGGAAATATGCGGGCGCCAAGGAACAAGCTGTCCGCGAACAGTTTGCGATGTCGTCGACCCGCTACTACCAGGTTCTCAACGCCCTGATCGACAGGCCCGACGCCCTCGTATTCGACCCTCTTCTGGTCAAGCGCTTGCGCCGGCTCCGCTCGGCACGGCAGCGACAGCGTTCAGCTCGGCGGCTTGGTTTCGACGTCTGACATGTCCTTGTCCTCCGGCGTGACCCTCGGCAGCGCGGCCTTGCTGGTCGCCGCTGGGGTGGGGCTGGCTGTCTGGTCGGCTGCTGACGAGGAGCCCGCGCCGGATCAAGCCGCGGCCAGTACGCCGACAGACTCATCCGAGTCGACACGGCTGGTCAAGTCCGACGGTGCGCCACGTTCGCTGGGCTCGCAGCGTCCTCCTGGCTCGACTGGCTCGACTGGCTCGACTGAGGACACGCCCCGCGACAAGCCCAAACGCAAACCCGACAGGCCCAAACCCGATCTCGTGCCGAACGTGCTGGTCGAGGTCTACAACAACTCCGGGATCACGGGCTTGGGCGCCGACAAGGCAGCTCTCCTGCAAGGGTCGGGCTGGAACGTCGCCGCCACTGACAACTGGTACGGGTCCATTCCGGAGAACACGGTCTACTATCCCGAAGACTTGCGCGCCGATGCTGCGAAGCTTGCCAAGACGCTGGGCGTCGACCGGCTGCAGCCCGCCGTCTCCCCGATGGCGTTTGACCGTTTGACCGTCATCTTCACCTCCACCTAGACCCGACTTGTCAGAAGCTGAGGACGCTAGAGCTGCCCCATTTGCTGACACGTCGCTGGTGCCCCGGGGGCGCTGCTGCCCCGACGCGCTGGCGGTTGAGTTGTCGGGATATGGGGTTAGTGAGTCGGGGGGGTCTGATCAGGGCAACTCAAGCAGTTCGCGGTTCAGCCGGCGTCAGCATCGGCCGCCTTGCACTTTCGTG
>JACCZJ010000439.1 GCA_013696065.1 Nocardioidaceae bacterium | reverse complement strand
GGGTGGGACCCTTCGCTGATCGGCTTGCACGGCAACAACAAGAGCAGGGCGGAGCTGGCAAAGGCCGTCGAGGTGGGGGTGGGGCGGGTAGTCGTCGACTCCATCGTGGAGATCGAACGGCTGAGTGAGATCGCGGCGGCGGCGGGAGTGCGCCAGCCCGTCATGGTCCGCGTCACGGCAGGCGTCGAAGCCCATACGCACGAGTACATCGCTACCGCGCATGAAGACCAGAAGTTCGGCTTTTCCATCGCAGAGGGCGACGCTTTGGCGGCGATGAAGCTCGTCCACGGTCACGACACGCTCGACCTGATCGGCCTGCATTCTCATATCGGTTCTCAGATCTACGACACGTCGGGGTTCGAGGTGGCCGCGCGTCGGGTCCTGGCGCTCTATGCCGAAGGGCTCGCCTCCGGTATGGCGCTCGGCGAGCTGGATCTCGGTGGCGGATTCGGGATCGCGTACACCACCAAGGATGATCCTTCGACTCCGCAGGAGCTCGCCACCGGCTTGGCCGACATCGTCGAACACGAATGCCGGGCGCTCGGTATCACCATCCCCCAGTTGTCGGTCGAGCCGGGACGCGCCATCGCTGGGCCGTCGACCTTCACGCTCTACGAGGTCGGCACCGTCAAACGGGTTGCGCTCGACGCGGGTGCCAGCCGCCTCTATGTCGCTGTCGACGGCGGTATGAGCGACAACATCCGCACTGCTCTCTATGACGCTGACTACTCCTGCACGCTTGCCTCCAGGCGCTCCAGCGCTCCCTCGACCCTGGCCCGGGTGGTCGGCAAGCACTGCGAGTCTGGCGACATCGTAGTGAGAGACGAGTTCTTGCCCTCGGATATCACGCCGGGCGATCTTCTTGCCGTCCCAGCCACCGGTGCCTACTGCCGCTCCCTAGCGAGCACCTACAACCACGTGCCGAGGGCGGCGGTTGTCGCGGTACGCGACGGTACGGCTCGTCTGATCGTGCGGCGCGAGACCGAAGAAGATCTCCTGCGCCTGGAGGTGGAGTGAGGTGCATGTCTTGCATGATGGATCCTGGCAGCTCGAATATGCCGCAATCGGCACACTTGCCCCCATCAGCTGCCGCCCAGCCAGAGAGCCGAGAGTGCACACGTCATGAACCAGCCCGTGCGGGTGGCGTTGCTGGGTTGCGGCGTGGTGGGCAGCGAGGTGGCTCGGCTCTTGACGGAGCAAGCCGACGATCTGGTGGCCAGGGTGGGCGCGCCGCTCGAACTCGTCGGCATCGCCGTACGCCGGATCGACCGCTCGCGTGCGGTCGACGTGCCCCGTGACCTCTTCACCACTGACGCGCATGCCCTCGTGACACGGGGGGATGTCGATGTGGTCATCGAGGTGATCGGCGGCATCGAACCGGCCCGCTCCCTGATCGTGGCCGCACTCGAATCCGGCGCATCGGTCGTCACCGCCAACAAGGCGCTGCTGGCCGAGGACGGCTCGACCCTGTTCGAGGTCGCTGCCAAGGCGCAGCGCGATGTGTACTTCGAAGCAGCCGTCGCTGGCGCCATCCCGATCATCCGGCCGCTGCGTGAGTCGCTCGCGGGCGACAAGGTGCGACGGGTCTTGGGCATCGTCAACGGCACCACCAACTTCATCCTCGACCAGATGGACACCTCAGGCACCGGCTTCGACGAGGCGTTGGAGGACGCGCAGGCGCGCGGCTACGCCGAGGCCGATCCGACAGCGGACATCGAGGGATTCGACGCCGCCGCCAAAGCTGCGATCCTGGCCAGTCTGGCCTTCCACACCCGCGTCACCGGAGCCGACGTGCATCGCGAGGGCATCACCGACATCACGGCCAGCGACATCGCTTCGGCCCAACAGATGGACTGCGTGGTCAAACTGTTGGCGATCTGCGCCCGAGACGAACGGCCCACCGGCGACACGGTCTCCGTCCGTGTGCATCCGGCCATGATCCCGCGCAGCCACCCGCTCGCCAGTGTGCGGGAGGCCTACAACGCCGTATTCGTCGAGAGCGACGCTGCCGGCCAACTGATGTTCTACGGCCCGGGCGCAGGTGGTTCGCCGACGGCGAGCGCCGTTCTCGGCGACCTGGTCACGGTGGCTCGCAACAGGTTGAGTTCCGTCACCGGTGCCGGCGAATCGACATACGCACAATGCGAAATCGCGCCGATGAGCGAGACTTTGACCAGCTACCACATCGCCATGGACGTCGACGACGCACCGGGCGTTCTCGCTGCCGTTGCCGAGATATTCGCTCACCATCAGGTGTCGATCGCGACTGTGCGCCAGACAGGTCGGGGCGACGACGCAGAGCTTGTCGTCGTCACCCACACTGCACGAGACGCCGCTCTGGCTGCCACGGTCGAGTCTCTCCAATCCATGCCGATCGTGCGAGATGTGACGTCGGTGATGCGGGTCGAGGGAGTGGCCGAGTGATGGCTGCCGCAGCCCATCAGTGGCGTGGAGTCATCGAGGAGTACCGCGACTGGCTGCCCGTGAGCGAGGAAACGCCGGTGGTCACCCTCCGCGAGGGAGGCACCCCGCTCGTCGAGTCGGGATGGCTGTCGGACATCACCGGCTGCGCCGTCTGGCTCAAGGTCGAGGCCGTCAACCCGACGGGTTCGTTCAAGGATCGCGGTATGACGATGGCAGTGTCCCTGGCAGCCGAGCAAGGTGCCAGAGCCGTGGTGTGCGCCTCAACCGGCAACACCTCTGCATCCATGTCGGCCTACGCCACCCGTGCGGGAATGCTCGCGATCGTGCTGGTGCCTCAGGGCAAGATCGCGCGCGGCAAGCTCGCTCAAGCAGTCATGCACGGCGCCTGTATCGTGCAGGTGCGCGGGGGTTTCGATCAGTGTCTGCGCTTGGCCCAGGCCCTCGCCAAGGATTATCCCGTCGCCCTCGTCAACTCCGTGAACCCGGCGCGGATCGAGGGGCAGAAGACCGCATCGTTTGAGCTCGTTGACTTCTTGGGTGATGCACCCGACGTCCATGTCCTACCGGTGGGCAACGCCGGCAACATCGCGGCCTACTGGAAAGGATTCGTCGAGTTCGCCGAGTCTGGCCGGTCCACGCGCCGGCCCGCCATGTGGGGATTCCAGGCCAACGGCGCCGCCCCGCTTGTATCCGGCCAGATCGTGCCGCATCCAGACACCATCGCGACCGCTATCCGGGTCGGCAACCCAGCATCCTGGCTGCTTGCCGAGGCGGCGCGCGACGAGTCCGGTGGCGTCATCGAGGCCGTGTCGGACCTGCAGATACTCCAGGCCCAACGAGACCTGGCCGCCCGTGATGGCGTGTTCGTCGAACCAGCCTCGGCGACCGGAGTGGCGGGGCTGCTGGCCAAGTCTGCCGCCGGTGAGGTCGACGCTGGCCAGACGATCACGGTGACCGTGACCGGCCACGGGCTCAAGGACATCGACACGGCACTGGATTTTCAGGGAGCCCTCATCGACACGGTCATCGATGCCGACGTCGAAGCAGCCGCTGAGGCTGCTGGTCTCCATGACGATGCCTGACTTCGTGAGGGCGGGGGTGACCGTGCGGACCCCGGCCACCAGCGCCAACCTCGGCCCTGGCTTCGACAGCCTTGGCCTTTCGCTGGCCCTGTATGACGAACTGCAGGCCAGTGTGAGCACACGAAGCCTGTCGGTAGAGATCACCGGAGAGGGCAAGGATGTCCTGCCGCGAGACGAGCGACACCTCGTGGTCCGGGCGATGCGGGCCACGTTTGACAGCATCGGAGCGCCTCAACCAGGGCTCTGGCTGCACTGCCGCAACTCGATCCCTCAGAGCCGCGGCCTCGGCTCCTCGGCGGCGGCGGTGGTGGCCGGGCTGCTGGCCGGCCGGGCCCTGGTCTCCGACGGTCCCTCCCGGCTCGACGACGCGGCTCTCCTGAGG
>JACCZJ010000397.1 GCA_013696065.1 Nocardioidaceae bacterium | reverse complement strand
GCATCTCGACACGGTGCAGCGATTCGTTGCGCGCCGGGGTTTGCTGCGTCTCGACGAGACTGTGGGGTTGACTAATGGGCCATGTCGGTGAACCGGGAGTAGTGGCCCTGGAAGGACAGCACCAGGTCGGCGGTGGGTCCGTTGCGGTGCTTGGCCACGATGATGTCGGCCTCGCCCGCACGGGGCGACTCTTTCTCGTACATATCCTCGCGGTGCAACAAGATCACCATGTCGGCATCTTGCTCGAGCGAGCCCGACTCGCGGAGGTCGGACAGCAGCGGTCGCTTGGAGGTCCGCTGCTCGGAGCCACGGTTGAGCTGACAGATGGCCACGACGGGGATGTCGAGCTCCTTGGCCAATAGCTTGATCTGACGGGAGAACTCAGACACCTCGAGCTGACGAGACTCGACCTTCTTGCCCGATGTCATCAGCTGGAGATAGTCGATCACGATCAGCCGCAAATCATGGCGCTGCTTGAGCCGCCGCGCCTTGGCGCGAATCTCCATCATGGTCAGGTTGGGAGAGTCGTCGATGAACAGCGGGGCCGATGAGATCTCGCCGGTCTTGCGAGCGAGCTTGGTCCACTCGTCGTCGCTCATCTTGCCGTTGCGCATGTGGTGAAGGGGAATCCGTCCCTCGGCGGACAACAGCCGCATCGTGATCTCGGTGCGGCTCATCTCGAGCGAGAAGATGACACTCGGCAGCTGGTGCTTGATCGATGCCGAACGAGCGAGGTCCAATCCCAGGGTCGACTTGCCCACCGCAGGCCTGGCCGCCACGATCACCATCTGCCCGCCATGGAGGCCGTTGGTCAACTCGTCGAGCTCGGCGAACCCGGTGGGCACTCCCGCCATCGCGCCGTCGCGGTTGGCGATCGCCTCGAGCTCGTCGACCGTCATCTCCATCAGGTCGGCGAGCGGGGCGTAGTCCTCCGAGGAGCGCTTGTCGGTAACGCCGTAAACCTCCGCCTGAGCCCGATCCACCACATCGTCGACGTCGCCCTCGCCGGCATAGCCGATCTGGACGATCTTGGTGCCGGCATCGACCAGACGTCGCAAGATCGCCTTCTCACGAACGATCGAGGCGTAGTAACCGGCATTGGCCGCAACCGGCACGCCCGCCACCAGGGTATGTAAGTAGGGAGCGCCGCCCACCCTCGCCAGGTCGCCGGCCTTTGTCAGCTCGGCCGAGACCGTGATCGCGTCTGCCGGCTCGCCTCTCGAATAGAGATCGAGCACAGCGTCGAACAACAGCTCGTGGGCGGGCCGATAGAAGTCGGCTCCTCGCAAAACCTCCACCACGTCGGCGATCGCGTCTTTGCTGAGGAGCATCGCACCGATCACCGACTGCTCGGCCTGCTCATCCTGTGGCGGAGTGCGCACTGGTGGCGGCTCAGGCCGGAAGTCATCAGGGACCGGACGCGGGCCCTGATAGTCGGTGATGCTCACAAATCTCCTCTGAGGCGCAGCGGGTGCGCTAGGCGGTGGGGCGGGATATGACTTGCTGCGAGGCTAGGGCGCGATGCCGACAATCTCGGTCGCTGTGCGAGACCCGTGCTGACGGTACGGCGCTTACGCGGGCGGCGGAAGTCCGCTGTCAACAGCCCTTGTGGACGAGTCCTCAAACTCTGTGGATGACCCCGAGTCCCGTGTGCACAGCCTGGGGACAGTTCGGTGGATGACTGCGACGGGTAGCCTGCGGTAGACGCTCTGACCTGGCAGTTTGGCTCCCACCCGATGTGGAGAAAAGAAAAGTCGTGACTCTTAGTTGCTGTAACAATGCCGTTACAGAGTGAAGGGGACGGGGCCGACGCCCCGGAAGACGCAAGCGGGGGCGGCTCTGCGGGACGCGCCTGGGACCGCACCATCGCCCGCCTGGCTATACCGGCCTTCGCGGCTCTCATCTCCGAGCCGCTCTTCTTGCTCGCCGACGCGGCCATCGTCGGCCATCTCGGTACGGCTCAACTGGCGGCGTTAGGGATCGCCGGCGCCGCAGTGCAGACCGCCATCGGTGTGTTCGTCTTCCTGGCTTATGCGACGACGGCTACGGTCGCCCGCCAACTGGGCGCCGGGGACTTACAACGTGCGCTGCGCGGTGGTATCGATGGACTATGGCTGGCCACACTCCTCGGGGTCGCGGTCGGCGCTCTCACCGTGCTTGCGACGCCCGTCATCGTGGCCAGCTTCTCTCCCGCACCCGACGTGCGGAACTTCGCCGTCATTTACCTCCGGATCGCCGCCTGCGGCATTCCGGCCTTGTTGATCATGTTCGCCGCCATCGGAGTCCTCCGCGGCCTCCAGGACACTCGGACCCCCCTTGTCGTGGCTGTGGCGGCCAACATTCTCAACATCGTGCTCAACGTTGTCTTCGTCTACCCCTTCGGGTGGGGGATCGCCGGCTCGGCGATCGGCACTCTGGTCGCGCAAACCGCGGGCGCGTTCGCCCTCCTGCGGGTCGTGGTCAAGGCTGCCCGCGGGTATGGCGCCTCCCTTGCTCCCCGCCGGACAGGGCTGGGCGTGGCCTGGCGACTCGGTGTCCCCCTCGTCATACGCACGCTCACCTTGCGTGCCGCTCTGCTCCTGGCGACCTACGTGGCAGCATCGATTTCAACCGTGGCCGTGGCTGCACACCAGGTGGCATTCACCATCTGGGGATTCCTGGCGTTTGCCCTCGACGCCATCGCCATCGCAGGTCAAGCCATCATCGGCCGTCTTTTGGGGGCTGGTGACGCAGCCGGCGCCAAGGCTGCAGCCCGGCGGATGATGAGCTGGGGGCTGGTCGCAGGAGTGGGGCTCGGAGTGTCGGTCGTGTTGACCCGTCCCATCGTCGTACCTCTGTTCACGCCGGACCTCGAGGTCCAACACATGCTGTCGAGCGTGCTGCTCATCGTTGCCGTGCACCAGCCAGTGGCAGGACTCGTGTTCGTCTTGGACGGAGTGCTCATTGGGGCAGGCGACGGCCGCTACCTGGCCTGGGCAGGAGTCGTGAACCTGGTTGCCTTTGCGCCGATGGCGGTGGCTGTGTGGTGGCTCGACGGCGGACTCGCGTGGTTATGGTGGGCTTTCAGCGCCTTCATGGTCATGCGCCTGGCGACGCTCATGCTGCGCGAACGCAGTCACCTTTGGCTCTTTGTGGGCGCGACGGGCAGACTGGCGCCATGACTTACAACCCAGCCGATGATCGTTACGACTCCATGCCCTACCGACGCAGCGGACAGAGCGGGCTCCGCCTTCCAGCGTTGTCGTTAGGACTGTGGCAGAACTTCGGCGACGACCGTCCGATCGATACCCAGCGTGCAGTGATTCGTCGCGCCTTCGACCTCGGGGTGACTCACTTTGACCTGGCGAACAACTACGGACCGCCATATGGGGCCGCAGAGATCAACTTCGGTCGCATCTTCGAGGAAGACCTTTCAGCCCACCGCAACGAGGTCGTCATCTCGACAAAGGCTGGATACGACATGTGGCCAGGCCCGTATGGCGATCACGGGTCTCGCAAATACGTGCTCAACAGCCTCGAAGACTCGCTGCGGCGGATGCGCCTCGACTATGTCGACATCTTCTACAGCCACCGCTTCGACCCTGACACCCCGCTCGAAGAAACCATGGGTGCGTTGGACGCTGCGGTGAGGCAGGGTAAGGCGCTGTATGCCGGCATCTCGTCTTACTCGGCAGATAGAACTCGTGCCGCTGCCTCGATCCTCCGCGAGCTCGGCACTCCCTTGCTGATCCACCAGCCGTCATACTCCATGCTCAACCGGTGGATCGAGCCAGATTTGCTCGACTCGTTGGAGGCCGTGGGGGCAGGCTGCATCGGGTTCACCGCACTGGCCCAAGGGTTGCTCACGTCCAAATATTTGGATGGCATCCCTGCGGACTCACGGGCGGCCAAGGACGGGTCGCTCGATCGAGGCATGCTCAGCGACGACACCCTCGACCGGGTGCGCCAGCTCAACGAGATTGCCTCGGCGCGCGGTCAATCCCTCGCTCAGATGGCGTTGGTATGGGCGCTGCGCGACCGGCGCATGACATCGCTCGTGATCGGCGCGAGCAGCGTGGACCAGCTCGAAGAGAACGTAGCGGCTCTCGACAATCTGGAGTTCAGCGACGAGGAGCTGACTGCCATCGACAAGTGGGCGGTGGACTCCGGTGTCGACCTCTGGGCATCCTCCAGCCAAGCCTGAGTCGACAGCGCCGCTGCTGACTCCGCCGTGCGGTTTCCCAGACATGCGGCCGGGCCGGCGCCCGCAGGGGACGCCGGCTCGGGTGCGTGTGCAACGTCGCTAGGAGGCGACAACCTCGAGGTCGACGGTGGCGGTGACCTCGTCGTTGACGCGCACCGTGATCCGATGTGAGCCAAGCGCCTTGATCGGGTTGACGACCTCGATCCGGCGTTTGTCGATGTCGGGTCCACCGGCAGACTTCACGGCGTCGACAATCTCCGTCATTGACACGGCCCCAAAGAGCCGGCCCGTACGGCCCGCCTGAGCAGGCACGTTGACGGTGAGGGCCTCGAGCTGCTGCTTGATCTCTTCAGCCTGCCCGAGGTCGCGGACGTCGCGGACGGACCGGGCCTGCTTGATCGAGTCGATCTGCTTCTCAGCGCCGCGGGTCCATCGGATCGCGAGTCCTCGGGGCACAAGATAGTTGCGACCGTAGCCGTCTTTGACATCCACCACGTCTCCCGGAGTGCCAAGGCTGGAGACTTCTTGCGTCAAAATGAGCTTCATCAGTCGGTCCTCTCAGCGAGCGGTGGATGTGTAGGGCAGCAGCGCCATCTCGCGGGCGTTCTTGACCGCCATCGCGACGTCGCGCTGGTGCTGCGTGCAGTTGCCGGTCACCCGACGGGCACGGATCTTGCCACGATCGGAGATGAACTTGCGCAGCAGGGTCGTGTCCTTGTAGTCGACGTAGGTGGCTTTGTCCTTGCAGAATGCACAGACCTTCTTTTTGGGCTTGCGCAGAACTGGTTTGGCCATTGTGGTGCTCCTTTGTGAGCCCGGCTCAAAGCCGGAATGGTCGGAAGTCTTCGGTCTGTACGCCGCACGCGACGTATCAGTTGGTCAGAAAGGGGTGGTCAGAAAGGTGGCTCGTCTGATCCACCAGTAGGCGCTGGCGAGGCCCAAGGGTCGTTAGCGGGACCGGACTGGTTGCCAGCCGGTGCAGGAGTAGCCCACGGGTCGTTGTTGGTCGACCCGTAGTTGGATCCGCCGCCGCTGTCGGACCCACTGGACCGGCTGGCCTTGGTGACCTTGGCGGTCGCGGACTTCAAGCTCGGGCCCACCTCGTCGACATCGATCTCGAAAACCGTGCGTTTCTCCCCCTCGCGAGTTTCGTAGCTACGGGACTTGAGTCGCCCTTGCACGATGACCCGCATACCCTTTTGGAGGGACTCCGCGACGTTTTCGGCGGCTTGGCGCCAGACTGCACAACCGAGCCAGAGGGTCTCGCCGTCCTTCCACTCACTGGTCTGCCGGTCGAACGTGCGCGGCGTCGAAGCGATACGGAAGTTGGCAACTGCGGCCCCCGATGGGGTGAATCGCAAGTCGGGGTCGTCGACGAGGTTGCCAACGACGGTGATGGTGGTTTCGCCTGCCATGTTTGATGGTCTCCCTTGGTCTGGTCAGTTCGGTGAAAACGACCGGGGGAATCGGTCTGGCGCCACTGATCGGGTGATCAGTGAACCTCGGGACGGAGCACCTTCGTGCGCATCACGGATTCGTTGAGGCCCAGCTGTCGGTCGAGTTCTGCGACCGTAGCGGGCTCCGCAGACAACGTGACGACGGCATAGATGCCTTCGGTCTTCTTGTCGACCTCGTAGGCCAGCCGACGCCGACCCCAAACATCGACAGACTCGACGCTGCCCCCATCTTGGCGGACGAGGTTGAGGTACTGGTCAAGCGAAGGAGCGACGGTGCGCTCCTCGAGATCTGGATCGAGGATGACCATGAGTTCGTAATTGCGCATGATTCGACATCCACCTCCTGTGGACTCGACGGTCACGGTCTTTCCGTGACAGGAGGTCACGCCATCTCGACTCCTGGCACAGCACTGCTGGCTGAGGTGTCGGATTGGCGTGGGTGCGACCCAGCCTGGTGCCAGGTCAACATCGAAAGATTATCAGCGCAGCGTCGTACGGCGAAAATCGTCATCCACAGGGCCGCGGCGCCCCGCGGCGTGAAGTGCTGGAGTGCACCCGTTGGACGACCGCCCAAGCTCCGGCGCCGGTCGAGGTCAGGCGGGGTCGATGCGCCCCTTGCCGAGGCGACCGGGGGCAAACGCGCACGCGTCGTCCCAGGTCGGTACGACCGTACGTGCACATTCCGATTGCGAACGCGGCTGGGCGATGTGCGGCTCTTGCGCATATCGCCGTAGTGCACCCAGGGCCATGCCGCTGTAAGGCGAACATCAAAGACCGAACGCCTCTCCTACTCGGTCGTGATCGCCTCGAGCACGTTCAGTCTGGCGGCCCGACGTGCGGGCAGCACCGCCGCCAGCACCCCGACAAGGCCAGCCAGCACCACGAACGACCCCAGCAGCAGCCACGGGATCGACAGCACATCGATGCCCTGGTCGGCAATCGCGCGCTGCATAGCGATACCGAAGGCGATGCCCATCACGACCCCCAGCACAGCACCGAGCACCGAGATGGCGATCGACTCCAACCGCACCATCGTCCGCAGCTGACGGCGGCTCACACCGACGGCACGCAACAACCCGACCTCGCGCGTGCGCTCGATCACCGACAGGGCCAGCGTGTTGGTGATGCCGAGTATCGCGATGATGATTGCCAATCCCAAGAGTGCGTAGATGATGTAAAGGACAGTGTTGATCAACCCCCTCTGTTCCTCTGCGAACTCCTTCTGGTTCTTGAGCGTTACCGTGGGGTTGTCGACCAATACGTCCTCGATCTGAGACCGCACAGCTGCCTCACTGGCATCCGGCTCCTTGCTGATGAAAAGCAACGAGTCCTCCGGTTTGATCCCAGCCCGCTCCAGTCCCTCAAGGCTGAGCAAAAAATCACCGGCTATCGCCCCGCCGACCGGGTACACGCCCGCGACTGTGAACGCTTTTGGTCCCGCCGGGAAGGTGAGTTTCACGGAGTCACCCACCTCGAGGCTGCTGGACTCCGCCCTCGTCGAGCTCACGAGCACCGACTGGGCGTCGAAACGCCGCAGTGATCCGGAGTCGACAGGCAGCTGCAGCGCCGCCCCCAACGATCGGGGGTCGACGGCTTGTAGGTACGCCTGAGACTCGCCGAGCTTGGCGGTGGCCTGGCGGAAGGTCGTGACCGAAGCCACGCCATCGAGCTCGCGGATCTGGTCGCCATACGCGGTGGAAAAGAACTGACCGGTCGCATTGGACACGATGAGCTCTGCGGTCAAGCTCTCCTCGATCGCCTTGTCGGTGCTCACCTTGGCGGACTGGCCGAGGATCGACATGAGTGCTACGAGTGTGAGGCCGATCATGAGCGCGCTCGACGTTGCCGCCGTACGTCGGGGATTGCGCAGTGTGTTCATGGTCGCCAGGTTTCCCACGGTGCCGAAAAGCCGGCGGTATGCCCATCCGAGAGCATGAATGATCGGTCTTCCTAGCACGGGGGCCATCAGAGCCACACCGATCAAGATGGCGAGCATGCCGATCCCGATCAGCAGGAGTCCTCGCCCACCGGAGCCGGCAAATCCGCCTCCCATCAAGGCCACTCCCCCAGCCACCATCACCGCACCGATGATGAAGCGCCAGCGCAACGAGGCCTCAGGCAAAGCCACGTCGTCGCGCATGGCTTGGACCGGCGAGATGCGGCTGGCCCGCCGCGCCGGCAGGTAGGCAGCGATCAGGGTCACGATCACACCGACGGCATACGACACCAGGATCGTGCGGAGCTGGATGGGCATGTCGGCGGCGCCGAGATCGAGTCCGATGACGCCGAACAGCGCCTTCAACCCGATCGCCAGCAGGTAACCCAGCCCCAGCCCGACCGTCGATCCCACCAGGCTCACCACGAGGGCTTCGCTGAGGACTGCCCGGTTCACCTGCTTCTTGGAGGCTCCCATGGCGCGCAGCAAGGCCAACTCTCGGCTGCGCTGGGCCACCAGGATCGAGAACGTATTGATGATCAGGAACGTGCCGACGACCAGGGCCACGGCTGCGAACACCAGCAGGAATGTGTTGATGAAGCCGAGGATCTCGCCGATGGCGTCCTGCTGATCTGCGGCGAACTCATCCCCGGTGACCACGTCGAGACCCTCGGGGACGACTTCTTGAGCCGCGTCGCGTAGCTGGATTTGGCTGACCTCTTCGGCCGCGGTCAGCGAGACGTGCGTATAGACGTCTTTGCCGCCGAAAAAGAGGTCTTTGATTACCTGTGCATCGAAAATTGTGAGGGTCGCTCCGGCGAGCCCACCCTCGGAGCCGAACCTCACCAGCCCCGTCAGTTCCGCCTTCATCGTCGGGGGGTCACCTGGGGTCACCAGCGTCACCTCGTCGCCGATGTCGTAGTCGGCTTTTTCGGCGGTGTCGATGTCGAGGGCGACCTCGGTGCGAGTCGTCGGCAACTCCCCGTCGGCCAGCGTGAGAATACGTTCACCGGTGATGGCAGTCATCTCGTTGTAGTTGAAGGCGAGCCCCGGCGGACCGTTGCCGCCGATGAGCTTGCCCTCCTTGCTGATGACGAAGACACCTTGTACCTGGTCGGTTCCGACGACCATTTCTGCCTCTGTCAGCTGGCTCAGCTCAGCGACCAGCGAAGCGGGGATCGTGCGCGCATCGGTACCGAACGTGTCGACCTGGCCGGCGCCCTCGGGAAGAATCTCGACATCGGCAGTGGTGCCGCTCACGATGCCGTCGAACGCTCCGCCCAAAGCGTCGGTGAAGATGAACGATCCGGCTACGAACGCCACGCCCAACACGATGGCAAAGCCACTCAGGGCAAGCCTGATTTTACGAGCGACGAGATTGCGCCAGGTGACCTTGAACATGCTCAGTGCCCCGCCGCGGTGCCGGCGACGGACCTTGCACTCAGAACCTTCATCTCTTCGAGCACGTCATCGGCGGTCGGATTCCGAAGCTCGTCGACCACCTTGCCGTCGGCAAGGAAGACCACCCGATCGGTGTATGACGCGGCTACGGGGTCGTGCGTCACCATGATGACGGTCTGACGGTGATCGTCGACGCTGCTGCGCAAGAAGGCCAGCACTTCAGCGCTGGCGGCAGAGTCCAGGTTGCCCGTGGGCTCGTCAGCGAACACCACCTCAGGGCGAGCCACCAGTGCACGGGCGCAGGCAACACGCTGCTGCTGTCCACCCGACAGCTGGTTGGGACGGTGGCCAAGCCGATCTCGCAACCCGACCGTGTCGATGACGGTGTCGAACCATTGCCGGTCGACCTTGCGTCCAGCGATCGAGAGCGGCAGCTCGATGTTCTCCTGGGCCGTCAGGGTCGGGACCAAGTTGTAGGCCTGGAAGACGAATCCGATCTTGTCGCGTCGCAGCTTGGTGAGCTGCTTGTCTCCGAGCCCGGCCAGCTCGACGCCACCGATGAACACCTGCCCTGACGAAACCGTGTCGAGCGCCGCCATACAGTGCATGAGAGTCGACTTGCCCGAGCCCGACGGCCCCATGACGGCGGTGAAAGCGTCAGCAGCGAAGTCGATCGAGACACCGTCGAGAGCGGCCACGGAGGCGTCGCCCTCGCCGTACACCTTGAGGACTTCGAAGACACGCGCTGCCACACCACCGCCGGGCGCAGTAGCGGTGTAGGAGCCGGACGGGATGGGCTTGGACGGGATGGGCTTGGACGGGATGGGCTTGGCGGCAGATCTGAACATGGCCCCTCATCAAGTCATCGCAAAGGCGCGACACGCCCCTCATCGGATACCACGCTAGCGAATGACGTCGCCCACAATCGATTGGGTTTCCCCTGACTGAGCCCTGAGATCGACCCTGACTTCGCTACGCCCTGAAGCGCCCCTCGGGCTGGTCACCCAGTGTCGGAGGGCGCGCCTATCGTGTGTGCATGAACAGCCTCACCATCGGCGCACACGTCGACCAGGTCGACCCCATCGCCGAAGCCGATCTACGCGGTGCTGAGCTCTCTCAGTTCTTCCTCGGCGACCCGCAGGGTTGGAAGGGTCCTCAGGTTGCCTATGCCGGCGGAGCCGCGGCGCTGCGCGAGGCCGCCGCCAGGGCCAAGATCGACTTGTACGTCCATGCGCCTTATGTGCTCAACGTCGCGACGTCCAACAACCGTATCCGCATCCCGTCGCGCAAGTTGTTGCAGCAGACCATCGACCTGGCCAGCGAGATCGGCGCCATAGGTGTGATCGTGCATGGC
>JACCZJ010000372.1 GCA_013696065.1 Nocardioidaceae bacterium | reverse complement strand
GGCCCGCTACGACAAGCGCCACGCCCACCCCGACGTCCTGGTCGCCGGAGGCGGTCCGGCCGGGATGGCAGCCGCTATCGCGGCGGCTCGGGCTGGGTCATCGGTGATGTTGGTGGAGGAGGAGCCGGAGCTTGGCGGCCATCTGCGTTGGGGTGGTCACGTCGAGCTGGCGGCCCTGCGGGAGATGCGGGGGATGGTCAACGAGATGCAGGGCATCGAGGTGCTGACCGACGCTGTCGTGCTGGGACGCTACGACGACAACTGGGTGTCGATCCTCCAGCGCGGGCTCGCTACCGTCGACGAAAGGCTCGTGAAAGCCCGCGCCAAGACCCTCGTGGTGGCGTCGGGCTTGATCGAGCGGCCGTACGTCTTCGCCGGCAACGACATCCCCGGCGTGATGATGTCCACCGCCGTGCGGCGGTTGATCAACCTGTACGCCGTTAAGCCGGGAGAGCGCGCCGTCGTGTTCACCGCGAACACCGACGGGGACGCTGCAGCGGCCGACCTCGAGCGGGTGGGTGTCGACGTGGTGCGCGTCGAGGACGCGAGACGAGGCGGGGACCTGGTGCGGGTGCACGGTAGAAGCCGCGTCCGGTCGGTGGAGCTGGGTGACGGCCGGACCGTCGACTGCGACCTGGTGGTGACCGCGACCGGCTGGACAGCCGCGGTGTCGCTGCTCACGATGTCGGGTGACATCCCGGTCTACGAACCGGGTGCGGCTCGCTTCCGGCCAGATGTTTCTCGGTTGTCCGCCGACGTCCTCCCGACCGGCGGCCTCGTCGGCGACGGCACGCTGGAGCAGCTGGTCGCGCACGCCGACGCCACTGGGCGAGAGGCGGCCCGCCGCGCTGCCGTTGTGACCCGGTCACGGCAGGCAACCATCCCCACACGGGACCGCGAAAGCCCGAGCCCGGCGCCTGCGACCGAGCCGACCGACATCCCCGCGTTGCCGCTCGAACCGCACCTAGAGCTGTTCCACGGCCGTACACACGGGATCGTCGACTTCTCCGAAGATGTGTCGTCTAAAGATCTGCTCACCGCGGTCGAAGAGGGCTACGACTCTGCCGAGCTGGCGAAGCGCTACACCACGGCCACCATGGGTCCGACCCAAGGCAAGCTGGAGACAGTCAACGTCGTAGCGATCATCGCCGAGGCGACCGGGCGGACGATCGCTGAAACAGGGACGACCACGTGGCGACCGCCGTACGCCCCCGTCACGCTCGGGGCACTAGCAGGGCGAAGCCGGGAGCCGAAGCGTCTCTCGCCGATGCAGCCCTGGCACGAGCGCCATGGCGCAGTCCCGCTCGTGGCGGGCGCCTGGATCAGGCCCGATCACTACGGCGATCCGGCGGGCGAGGCTCGCGCGGTCCGACAGAAGGTCGGCATCATCGACGTCACGCCGATCGGCAAGCTCGATCTGCGCGGTCCCGACGTGCCCAAGCTGCTCAACCTGCTGTACGTGAACCGCTGGTCGAAGCTCGAGGTGGGACGCGTCCGGTACGGCGTGATGTGCGCCGAGGACGGCGTGGTCTTGGACGACGGCGTGACGGGGCGGCTCGGCAACGAGCACTACCTGATGAGCACCACCTCGTCAGGGGCCGGCACCGTGTGGGAGTGGATCGAAGGGTGGCTGCAGACTGAGCATCGCGACTGGCGGGTGCACGTCACCCCGGTCACTACCGCCTACGCCAGCATCAACGTCGCGGGCCCCCGCTCGCGGGATCTCCTACGTCGCGTCGTCGATGGTGTGGACGTCGACGGCGAGGCCTTCCCTTACATGCATCTGCGGACGGGTCGAGTCGCGGGCGTCGACGAGTGCCTGCTGTGGCGAATCGGCTTCACCGGTGAGCTGAGCTACGAGGTCCACGTACCCGCGGCGTACGGCTTGCACGTGTGGGAGCAGTTGCTCGATTCCGGCCGGGATCTCGGCGTACGGCCGTTCGGGGTGGAGGCCCAACGCATCCTGAGGTTGGAGAAGGGGCATTTCATCATCGGGCAGGACACCGACGGTCTGACCAGGGCGTCCAGTGCCGGCCTGGACGGGCTCGTTCGGCTCGACAAGGACGACTTCGTGGGTCGTCCGGAGCTGATCTGGGCCGAAGAGTTGGGTGTCCACCCCAGGCTCGTCGGTCTGTGCATGCGCGACGGGTCGGAGTTGCCGCCGGAAGGGAGCCAGCTCGTCGAAGACGGGGTTCGGATCTGTGGCCGTGTCACCTCCAGCCGCGTGTCCCCGAACCTCGGGCGCGCAATCTGTCTGGCCCAGGTCGAGGCCCATCTCGCTCAGCCCGGAACCGTAGTGGCGATCCGCTTGCCCAGTGGTGGGACCGTCGATGCCATCGTGACTGAGCATCTGGCCCAGGTCGACCCGGAAGGGGGCAGGCTTCGTGGCTGAGAGCTCCCCGGTGGCCAGAAGCCCCATCGCAGCCCTGCCGCCGGAGGCCCTGGTCGCCGGCTGGGTGGTGAGCGGTCGACGCAGCCACGCCGAACTCACGCTGACCGACTGCACCCCGCTTGCCAAGGTGACGGTGAAGGCCGCCTGGGATGGTGCCATGTCGAAAGCACTCGGTGTCCGTTTGGGCCGCGCCGCTCGGCACACCTGGGAACTCGGCTCAGCCAGCGGGCCTGTGCTCCTCGTCGGATCGGCCCCCGAGGAATGGTTCGTCCTCGCAGCGCCTGGCACGCAGCTCGCGATCCTCGCCCGGCTCACCGGGCTGGCCCTTCCGGCTGACGAACAGGTGAGCTTTGTGGACGTGACCCACGGTCGTGCCCTCGTCCGCGTCACGGGCAGGCGGGCGCCCGACGTACTCGCCAAGGAGTGCGGCGCCGATTTGACCGACGCGGTCTTCCCAGACGGAGCAGCCATGCGGTCCGCTGTGGCCGGGGTTGCCACAGACCTTGTGCGCGATGACGCGAGAGGTACGCCGTCCTACCTGATGCACTGCGAGCGTTCCGCTGGGCAGTACCTCTTCGACTCGCTGCTTGACGCCGGTGGCGAGTTCGATATCGATGTCGACGGCTTCGTGCCCCCAGGAATCTACGAGGAGAGCTGACGTGTTCCCCAGCAACATTGAGATCGCCCGTGAGGCGGCCCGCAAGCCCATCGAGGACATCGCCAACGAGATGGGGCTCGGTAGTCACCTGCTCGAGCCCTACGGGCGTGACGTGATGAAGATCAGCCTCGACGCGATGGAGGAGCTTGCCGATCGGCCCCGGGCGAAGTACGTGGTCGTCACCGCCATCACCCCGACGCCGTTGGGGGAGGGAAAGACAACAACCACGGTAGGGCTCGGACAGGGCATGCGGCATATCGGCAAGAACGCGGTCATCACGATCCGCCAGGCGTCCATGGGCCCCGCGCTGGGCATCAAGGGAGGTGCGGCGGGTGGCGGCTACAGCCAGGTGGTTCCGATGGAGAAGCTCAACCTCCACTTGACCGGCGACATGCACGCGGTCACGGCCGCGCACAACCTGCTCAGCGCGATGCTCGACAACCATCTGTATCGAGGTAACGCGCTCGGCATCGATCCACACAGCATCACCTGGCGGCGGGTGCTCGACGTCAACGACCGCGCGCTGCGCAACATCGTGACCGGCCTCGGCGGCAGCGCGGACGGTGTGCCCCGGGAGACAGGCTTCGATATCACTGCAGCCTCGGAGGTGATGGCCACACTGTCGCTGACGACCTCACTGCGCGACCTGCGTGAGCGCATGGGCCGAATCGTGGTCGGCTACACCTTGCAAGGTGAGCCGGTGACCGCCGAACAGCTGGACACGGCTGGAGCGATGACGGTGCTCCTGCGAGAAGCGATCAAACCCAACCTGCTCCAGACCATCGAGAACACTCCGGCGATCGTTCACTGCGGGCCGTTCGGCAACATTGCCACCGGCAACTCCTCCGTGCTGGCGGACCTCATCGCCCTACGATGCGGTGACTTCGTCGTCACCGAGGCCGGTTTCGGTGCCGATATGGGGGCGGAGCGCTTCTTCAACATCAAGTGCCGGACGTCCGGGGAGGCTCCGGACGCCGCAGTCGTGGTCGCGACGGTGCGAGCGCTGAAGGCTCATTCCGGCAAGTTCCGCATCGTGGCCGGCAAGCCGCTGCCCGCAGAGCTACTCGCGGAAAACCCTGACGACGTACACGCAGGTGCCGCCAATCTGGTCAAGCAGATCGAGAACGTCCGGCAGCACGGTGTGCCCTGTGTCGTGGCGGTCAACTCGTTCTCAACCGACCATCGCAGTGAACACGCAGCCGTGCGCGACATCGCTGAGGGCGCGGGTGCCCGCTTCGCGGTTTCCAGCCACTTCACCGACGGCGGCCGCGGGGCGATCGAGCTGGCCGAGGCAGTGGCTGAGGCGGCGCACGAGCCCAGCCAGTTCCGTTTGCTGTACCCCGACGAGGCCACCCTGCGGGAGAAGATCGAGACGATCGCGACCAGGATCTACGGCGCTGACGGGGTCGACTACTCGGCTGCCGCCACCCGCGCCCTCGACACCTACGAGAGGGCCGGATTCGGCCGGATGCCGATCTGTATGGCCAAGACGCACTTGTCGCTCTCGTCCGATCCCGCGCTCAAGGGGGCGCCGACGGGGTGGCGGTTGCCGGTGCGCGAGGTGCGTGCCTCGGCGGGAGCCGGCTACGTCTACCCGATCTGCGGCGACATGCGCACCATGCCAGGCCTGGGCTCCGACCCGGCAGCCGCGCACATGGACCTCGACGCCGAGGACGAAACGGTGGGGCTCTTCTAGTCGCACTCGCCTCACGGCTCGGCGTCGCTGGCGGTCTCACCGCTCTGGCACATGCCCTGCCTCTTCGGGACCAGATGTTCGCAGCCATGGTGTGGAAGTTCCAGGTCAACATTTGACTTCCCAGGTCACACGCCGCAGAGCAGGTGGTGGACGGCGAGGCGCTGCTCTACGGAGTCATACCGCCTCGTAGACAGCGACCGTCCGACCGAGGAGCGTCACGGTCGTGCCGGGCAGTGCCGGCGAGGGGTTCGCGGCGGCGTCGGTGCGCAAGATCTCGAAATACCACCCAACTCCACCCTCGGGCAGGGTCACGTCGACAGGGTCAGCGCCGGCGTGCATCCAGATCAGGTAGGAGGATTCCCCCCGCGCATCCGTATCGTCGTCAGGCCCGCCAGGTCCGCCCCCGCCGTCTGCCACGAGTTTGTCGCCGGACAGGAAGACTCCCAAGGTGGCGGCCGCTGGGTCGCGCCAGTCGGCTTCGGTCATCTCCTCACCGCTCGGCTCGAGCCACGAGATGTCCTTGCGACCAGGGCCATGAGGCGCGACGCCGGTGAAGAAGTGATGCCGACGCAACACTGGATGCTCGGCTCTGAGCGCGAGCAGCTGCTTGGTGAGGGCATGCAGGTGTTGCCAGTCGGCGTCCAACTCCCAGTCGAGCCAGGAGAGCTCGTTGTCTTGGCAGAAGGCGTTGTTGTTGCCGCCCTGAGTGCGTCCTCGTTCGTCGCCGGCGGTGATCATGGGCACTCCGCTCGACAGCAGCAGGGTGGCCATCAAGTTGGCGGCCTGGCGGCGGCGTAGGGCGCAGATAGCCTCGTCGTCGGTGGGTCCCTCGCCACCGTGATTCCAGCTGCGGTTGTGGTCAAGGCCATCGCGGCCGTCTTCGCCATTCGCCGAGTTGTGCTTGTGGTCGTAGGAGACGGCGTCCCGCAGGGTGAAGCCATCGTGAGCGGTGACGAAGTTCACCGACGAGTGTGGCTGGCGGCCATGTCCGGCGTATATGTCGCTGGATCCGGACAGACGCCGCCCGAGCTCCCGCAGACCACCCCCGTGGGCGCGCCAATAGTCCCGGACGCCGTCTCGGTACTTGTCGTTCCACTCGCTCCAGGGGGTGGGGAAGCGGCCGACGAGATAACCCTCGCCAGTGGCGTCCCAAGGCTCTGCGATGAGCTTCACCTGACGGAGGAGAGGGTCTTGATGGATCGCCTTGAGGAAGGGATGCCGAAGGTCCGGCTGGCCGTCGTTGCGAATCAGGGCTGACGCGAGATCGAAACGGAAGCCATCGACATGCATTTCCTGCACCCAATAGCGCAGCGAGTCCATCACCAGCCGCAGCGTCTGAGGATGCGACACGTTGAGTGTATTGCCGCATCCGGTGAAGTCGCGGTAGTTCCCGTGGCTGTCTTGGCGGTAGTAGGCGGCGTCGTCGATGCCCCGAAAAGATAGGGTGGGTCCCGTTCGTCCAGCCTCGGCAGTGTGGTTGTAGACGACGTCGAGGATCACCTCGAGTCCGGCTGCGTGGAGCGCTTTGACGAACTCCTTGAACTCGGTGATCTGCCCGCCGGTTGTGTCCGCAGACGAGTAACCGGCGTGCGGCGCGAAGAAACCAATCGTGTTGTAGCCCCAGTAATTGACGAGGCCACGCTCGGCGAGTGCTGGTTCGGAGATGAAGTGCTGCACCGGCAGGAGCTCGATGCTCGTTACGCCGAGGTCAATCAGATAGCCCGTGACTGCGGCGTGACCGAAACCCGCAAAGGTCCCGCGCAGGTGATCGGGCACGTCCGGATGCCGCATCGTCATACCCCGCACATGCGCCTCGTAGATCACCGTGCGATCCCAAGGAACGTGGGGCCGGCGGTCGTCGCCCCAGTCGAACGGATCGTCGGTGACGACGACGCTGCGCGGCATGTATGGCGCTGAGTCGCCAGCGTTGCGCTCGCCCTCGTCGGTGAGGGTGGCCAGCGAGTCGTCGGGCGTGACCTCGCCGCTGACTGCGCGGCCATAAGGGT
>JACCZJ010000352.1 GCA_013696065.1 Nocardioidaceae bacterium | reverse complement strand
CGGTGGACGTGCTTCATGGGTTGATTGAACGGCTGGGCAATCTGGGGGTCCACACCCTTGAGGAGCTGCAGACGTTCTCATCCCGGGTGACTGCTGCTCAGCGCCGAAAGAGATATCTCGCCGAGGGATTGCCGCGCCTTCCCGGCGTCTACGTCTTCAAAGATGCCCGACATCAGGTGCTGTATGTCGGCACGTCCAAAGACTTGCGCAGCAGGGTGCGCACTTATTTCACCACCAGCGAGACCCGCACCCGTATCGGCGAAATGGTGGGAATCGCTGAGTCAGTCGAAGGCATCACCTGCGCGACTGCGCTCGAAGCCGAAGTGCGAGAGCTCCGCCTGATCGCGGAGCACAAGCCGCGCTACAACCGGCGCTCCAAGTTCCCTGAGCGAGTCAGCTGGATCAAGCTGACGGTTGAGCCGTGGCCCCGGTTGTCACTTGTCAGGCAGGTTCTCGACGACGGAGCCGACTATCTGGGACCCTTTCGTTCCAAAGACTCAGCCGAGGCGGCGATGTCTGCGCTCCACGACAGCTTCCCCATCCGTCAGTGCACCGAGCGCCTCCCCAAATTGGCGAAGCGCAGCCCCTGCGCGTTGGCTGAAATGGGCCGATGTCTGTCTCCGTGCGACGGCTCGACAACACCGGACGACTATGGCCTCACGGTTGAGGCACTCCGACGCAGCCTGCGCACAAGTCCGGCAGTCGTCACCGAGACCATCCGCGCACGGATGACCTTCCTCGCGGCGAGCCAGCGATATGAGGAGGCGGCTTCGCATCGCAACCGGATGGCCGGCTTCGTCAAGGCGGCTGCACGATCCCAGCGCCTCGGTGCCTTGACGACGTGCTCGGAGATCGTCGCTGCTCGTCGAGGCGAGGGCCACCGGTGGGAGGTGCATGTCGTGCGTCACGGCCGACTGGTGGCCGCAGGGGTCATTCCACCTGGCGTGAGCGCCCCGGCGTGGACAGAACAGCTGAGGGCCTCGGCCGAAACCGTCATACCGACCTATGGTCCGCTGCCGGCCGCCACCGCCGAGGAGTCGGAGAAGATTCTGCGCTGGCTTGAGCAGGACTCGACACGCCTCGTGCATGTCGACGGCGTCTGGTCCTGCCCGATTGACGGCGCTGAGTCGCACCGGGAGTTTCTCGAAGCAATCACCAGCTCTCGCGAGACACTCGTCCCGTTTGACGCGCCGCGTGAGTCAGCCACGTTGAGCCGACCGGTGCGATGACAGCATCGGAGCCGGCTGACACCGACCCTCGACGGCTAGGCTCTTGCCATGATCACCGCCATCGTCTTCATCAAGGCCGATGTGGCCCAGATACCCGAGATCGCTGAGCAGATCGCTGCCCTCGAGGGGGTTAGCGAGGTCTATTCAGTGACGGGCGAGGTCGATCTCATCGCCATGCTGCGGGTCCACGACCATGAGCAGGTGGCGTCCTTGGTGCCTGACCATCTGAACAAGATCGCGGGCATCAAGTCCACAGAGACTCATATCGCGTTCCGCACCTACTCGCGCCATGACCTGGAGGCCGCTTTCTCGCTCGGCGCACCGCAATAGTGGAGGCCGCACCGAGCTAGTCGGGTGAGCCGGCCGCCGCGACCCATGCCGTGAGCTTCTCGGCGACCGCACCCGAGTCGACGGCCGCCGATGCCCGCTGGAGCCCAGCCGACAACCTGCCTGTGAGACTCGCCGACGTCGCCTCGTAGGCGGCGATTCCAGCCGCAGCGTTGAGCAGTACGGCGTCCCGCACCGGCCCGACCTCACCGCCCACGAACCGGCGGACCACGTCGGCGTTGAACTCCACGTCACCGCCCTTGAGATCGTCGGGATGCGAGGGGGCGATGTCGAGCTCAGCAGGGTCAAGCTGTTGCGACGTGACCTCCCCGCCCGCGATCGACCAGACCTGCGAAGTGGTGGTTGTCGTCAGCTCGTCCAGACCGTCGTCACCCCGGAACACGAACCCATCGACGCCCCGCTTGGCCAACACGCCAGCGATGATGGCCGCCATTTCGGGGTCCGCGACACCCACCGCGAGCGCAGCCGGTCGGGCTGGATTAGCCAGCGGGCCG
>JACCZJ010000343.1 GCA_013696065.1 Nocardioidaceae bacterium | reverse complement strand
GAGGCACTGCGAACCGAAGGCTTCGAGGGCCGCATCATCTTGATCGGTGAGGAGGCCGCGCGTCCCTATGAACGGCCACCCTTGTCCAAGGACTACCTGATGGGCCGCACGGAGCGGGAAACGATCTACGTCCATCCCCCGGAATGGTACGTGGAACACGACGTAGAGCTGCGGATGCACACTCGGGTGGCCGCGATCGACCCGGTCGGCCACCGGGTGAGCGTCGAGCGTGGTGACCCGGTTGGCTACGACAAGCTCCTGCTCGCCACCGGATCGTCTCTGCGAACGCTGCCGGTCCCCGGCGCAGATCCGCATCGAGTTTTCTACCTTCGGCGGATCGAGGACTGTGAGCAGCTCAGGCTGACCTTGCAGTCCGCGCCTCGGGTGGCGGTCGTCGGTGCGGGCTGGATCGGCCTGGAGGTGGCCGCCGCGGCCCGGACCCTCGGCGCTCAGGTCAGCGTGCTGGAAACGGCGGAGTTGCCATTACTACGGGTGCTTGGCCGGGAGATGGGCGAGGTGTTCGCGGACTTGCACCGCGACCATGGTGTGGACCTGCACATGGGGGTTCAGGTGGCCGCGGTCACCGGTGAGGGCAGACAGGTCACCGGGCTCCAGCTGGGCGACGGCAGCCACGTCGACGCCGATGTGGTTGTCGCCGGTGTCGGTGTCGTCCCCAACACCGACATTGCCGACCGGGCCGGCCTCGCGGTCGACGACGGGATCCTGGTCGATGAGCACCTGCGCACCTCTGATCCCGACATCTTCGCCGCCGGCGATGTCGCCAACGCGTTTCGCCCGGCACTCGGCAAGCACATCCGTGTGGAGCACTGGTTCAACGCGCTGGACCAGCCCGCGACCGTGGCAAAGTCGATGCTGGGGAGCGAGTCGGCCTACGACAAGATGCCGTACTTCTTCAGCGACCAGTACGACCTGGGAATGGAGTACTCCGGTTATGTCGAACCGGATGGGTATGACCAGGTGGTCGTCCGCGGCGACAGGAGACGGCGGGAGTTCGTAGCCTTCTGGCTCAAGGACCAGGTCGTGCTGGCCGGCATGAACGTCAACGTCTGGGATGTGACTGACGCCATCCAGACGCTGGTCGGCTCAGGTCGACGGGTTGATGTCACGAAGCTGACCGATGTCGACGTCCCACTGGCTGAGGTCTTCGCCGGCGACGGCGACACCGGAGAGTCCGAGAGCGGATGAGCTCATATGGCTGACTCATCCCCGTGCGTGCGCGAACGTCCCCATGTCGTTGTCGTCGGTGGCGGGTTTGGTGGTCTCGCCGCCGTGCGGGGGCTTCGACGCGCCGACGTCGACGTGACGCTGATCGATCGTCACACCTACAACACGTTCCAGCCGTTGCTGTACCAGGTTGCCACCGCGACGCTGAACGCTGGTGACATCACCTGGTTCTTGCGGTCGATCCGCTCCCGTCAACACAATGTGCGGTACCTCAAGGGGACGGTGTTGAGCATGGACCACGCCGCGAGGACGGTCGTGCTCGACGGTGGTCAGTCGATCGCGTACGACTACCTGATCATCGCGGCGGGTGTCACCGCCAACTACTTCGGCATTCCCGGAGCCAAGGAACACGCGATGCCGCTCTACCGCCGCTCGCAGGCGCTCGCAGTACGCGACGCGATGTTCGCCAGGCTCGAAGAAGCCGCGATCAACGGCCAGGACCGCGACCTGCGCATCGTCGTGGTCGGTGGCGGCGCCACCGGTGTCGAGACTGCAGGGGCGTTCGCCGAGATGCGTAACAACGACCTGCCCATCACGTACCCCGAGCTCGTGCCGGCCCACACTCATATCACTCTTGTGGAGCAGCTGCCGTTCGTGCTGGCACCGTTCCACGAGAGTTTGCGCGAGTACGCCCGGAAGTCGCTGGCGAAGCGAGGCGTCGACATGCGACTCGACACGCCCGTCAAGGAGGTCCGCCCCAGAGGTGTCGTCGTCGGTGACGATGAGTTTCTCCCCGCCGACATCGTTGTGTGGGCCAGCGGTGTCACGGTGCATGAGAAAGTGGGGGAGTGGGGTGTCCCGCAAGGCCCGACCTGCTGCTGGAGGGCACAGAGGGCATTGCCGCGGTCGCGGACAC
>JACCZJ010000328.1 GCA_013696065.1 Nocardioidaceae bacterium | reverse complement strand
CCTGCTGGCCAGGATCAGGGCCACTGCCAACGTGACCACGCGGACCACCATCGTATTGTCGACGCCCTACGAGTCTCGCTCCCCGAAGTTCTAGACGTATCAACATACGCACGACGCCCCTCAGCGGCGAGATGGCCGGTCTAGACGGAGAGGGACTTTTGACTCTCCGCGGCGTCTCGCGACGCCTTGGCTGCCACCTCAGCCGCCGCCAGGTGGTCACCGGCATGCTGCTTCCACCAGGCTTGACCGGCAACCGGCAGGGTGTATATCGGGTCGTAGTACTCATAGGTGCGATCGAGCGCATCAGGGTCAGTGCGCTCGATCGAGGTGCGGTAGTTCTTCGTCCAGTAGGAGACGCCGTGTTCACGGTCATAGGACTCGAGCTGGTGCACCCACCGCTTGCCGACGAACGGCACGTCACACACGATCCTCGGTGTGGCAAAGCCAGGCAGGTAGCCCATGATGCCGTGCTGCAACTCCTGAGCCCGGGCCACTGACACACGCCAATGCTCGCTGAACGGGATCATGTCGCACATGTAGAAGTAGTAGGGCATGATCTGCGCACCGTCGAGCAGGGTGAAGCACAAATCAAGCAGGGTGTGCGCATCGTCGTTGACCCCGCCCATGAGGACACCCTGGTTGCGAACATCCCGCACGCCCGTGTCGAGCATCGCACGAGTCGCCTTGGCCACAAGAGGGGTGATCGAGTTGGCGTGGTTGACGTGTGTGTGTATGGCGATCGAGGCGCCCGTGATGACGGACTTGGAGTTTAAGCGCTCCATTCCCGCCCGCACCTCGTCTTGCAACCAGTGCTGGGGCAGACCCATCAGCGCCTTGGTGGCGAGGCGGATGTCGCGGATGTTCTCGATGTCGAGCAGCGAGTCGATAAAGGCCTCGAGGCGCGGCCACGGCATGTTGGCCACGTCACCGCCGGACACCACCACGTCGCGCACACCTGAGTTGCTCCGCAGATAGCTCAGCATCGCCTCCACCCGGTCAACCGGTTTTAGGTTGAATTTGAGCTTGTCGATGACCGGCGTGGAATTGCCGACCAAGTCCATCCGGGTGCAGTGGCCGCAGTACTGCGGGCACGTCGGCAACAATTCGGCGAGAACCTTGGTGGGATAGCGGTGGGTCAAGCCCTCCGCGACCCACATGTCGTGCTCGTGCAGGCTGTCGCGAGTGGCTCGCGGGTGACTAGGCCAGTCGATGCGACGATCGGAGAACACGGGCAACATGTAGCGACGTACCGGATCGGCATACAGCGAGTCGGTGTCGGGGACGCCATGGGGCACCATCGTGTTCACCATTTGTGGCGGCACCAGCATCGACATGGTGGCCCGCTCGGCCTGATCGCGCTCGAGATCGGCGTAGAAGCGTTCCTCGATCAGATCGCCGAACACCGCACGGAGCTGCCGGATGTTCTTGACGCAGTGCGCCCGCTGCCATTGCACCGACTCCCACTCTGCGGCGGTGACATCCCTCCATCCGGGGATGCGAGTCCAGTCGGGCTCGACGAGCTCGACGCGACGATACTGGTAGGGCTGCTCCAGTTGTCTCGGCGACTGCTGCTGCACGGTCATCAGGCGCCTCCAGGCATGCGCCAGCACGCCATCGATTGTGAAATATGGATGTCGCGTGTCAGAGTACGGGATATTCTACGGCGTCACCAACGCCACACCGGATTTCTTGCGGCATATTGCCACGACACACGGGAGGTTTCCATGCCAGCTGACCTCTCCTCCGTGCCCCCACGTGCCCGTGAACGCCCTGTGCAGTCCGATCCGATCGGCCTGCACCGGGTGCTCGACCCGGTGGGAGCCCTTCCGCAAGCGGCCTATCGGCTCGATACTCGCGGTGAAATCTGGCCCGACGAGGTCAAGATCGCCGTCTCACGGCTCAACCTCGACGCCGCCTCCTTCAGGCAACTCACCCGTAAACACGCTGGAGACGGTGAAGCCATCCGCGCTGAGGTGCTCGACATCGTCAAGAGCCGCGGCAAGATGCACAATCCCGCTACGGGATCTGGCGGCATGCTGAGCGGAGTCGTTGCCGAGGTCGGCCCGGAATCGTCGCTTGGGTTGCACGTCGGCGAGACCGTGACGACGTTGGTCTCCTTGACCCTCACTCCGCTGGTGATCACTGACGGGTTGGCCGGATGGGACGGCACCAGCGAGCAGATTCCTTGCGAGGGCTACGCCGTCTTGTTCGGACGCTCCATCGCAGCGCTCATGCCCGAAGACTTGTCGGCCACGCTTGCCCTGGCGGTCATGGATGTCTGTGGAGCGCCGGCGCTCACCGCACGCGTGGTGCGCCAGTATGTCGATCGGGCCGCCGCACCGACCGTGTGCGTGATCGGAGGAGCGGGCAAGAGCGGATCGCTAGCGCTTGCCGCCGCCCGGCACGCGGGGGCTGGTCACACCATCGCCGTGGTGCCCGTCCAGCAGGAGGTGGACCTGCTGGCCGACAAGGACCTCGCGGACGCTGTCGCGTTGGTCGATGCCCGGGACCCGGTCGCGCTCTGCGCTGCCGTCAACGAGGCGGGTGGCCCGGCCGAAGTGACCGTCGTCTGCGTCGACGTGCCGGGGTGTGAAGGCGGCGCCATCTTGTCGACTGAGCAAGGTGGCACCGTCATCTTCTTTTCCATGGCCACGTCGTTCAGTGCTGCCGCATTGGGTGCCGAGGGTCTGGCCTCCGACGTCACCATGCTGGTGGGCAACGGTTTCGTGCCCGGCCATGCGGCCTACGCCCTGGACCTGCTGCGCAGCCATGCTGGTGTTCGTGCCCTGTTTGAGGCTCGCCTCGCACCCGAAGCGGCAGGATAGGACCATGTGGACCCGTCCTCCCAATGTGCTGCTACGAGGCGGCAGCATTTATTCACCTCTTGCCCCACACGCCACCGCGATGTTGACCGTGCGCGGCACGATCGCCTGGCTTGGTGACGACTCCGCTGCAGACCAGTACGCCGACGAGGCTCACCAGGTCGTGGACCTGCAGGGCCGCCTGGTGACGCCGGGCTTCGTCGACGCGCACGCTCATCTGGCTCAGACCGGCTTCGCCTTACAGTCGGTGGACCTGGGTTCGGCGCACAGCCTGGAGGAGATGCTCGATGCCCTGGCGGCCTACGCCAAAGGGCATGAAGGATCTGTGCTCTTCGCTCAGGGCTGGGACGAGACACGCTGGCCCCAGCAGCGCATTCCCTCGCTCAGCGAGATCGACCGGGCGGTAGGCAACAAGATCGCCTACATCGCTCGAGTCGACTCGCACTCCGCGGTGATCTCAACGGCGCTGCTGCAGCGCCGTCCCGACCTCAAGGAGCTAGACGGCTGGCGCGGCGACGGCACCGTGGAGCGCGACGCCCATCACGCTGCTCGAGCGGTGGCCGACGAGTTGCGAACCGCCGCAGACCGGTCTGCCGCGCTGCTCACGGCGCTCGACCACGCCGCCAGCTTGGGGGTCACCTCGCTCCATGAGCTGAATGCCCCACACATCGCCCCGCTCAGCGACCTGTCGACTCTTAAAGATCTCCGAGCCGAATTCGCCGTACCCGAGGTGGTGCCCTACTGGGGCGAACTGTTGGGTGGTGCAGGCGTCGACGAGCCGATCGTGGGCTTCGCCGGAGACCTGTGCATGGACGGAGCCATCGGCTCACGCACCGCCGCGCTGGAACAGCCGTATGCCGACCGGGACACATCGGGCTACCTCTATCTCGACGAGCGCCAGGTGCGCGACCACGTGGTGCTGTGCACCCGGCGCGGCGTCCAGGCCGGATTTCATGTCATCGGCGACCGCGCCCTACGCGAGGTGATGGCGGGCTTCCAGGCTGCCGCGAGCGAGGTAGGCCAAGACGCCATCTTGGCAGCACGGCATCGCCTCGAACACGTCGAGATGCCCACGCGCGATGACATCGACGCCATGGCTCGCCTCGGAATCGTGGCCAGCGTCCAACCGGCCTTCGACGCTGCCTGGGGAGGCGACGACGCGCTCTACGCGCAACGGCTCGGTCGTGAGCGGGCGTCAGCCATGAACCCGTTCGCGACGATGCATCGCGCCGGAGTGGTGCTCGCGTTCGGCAGCGACTCACCTGTCACTCCGGTCGACCCATGGGGGACGATCCGGGCGGCGGCTTTCCACCACCGAGAAGATGAGCGACTCTCGGTGCGGGCCGCGTTCAACGCCCACACCCGTGGTGGCCACCGGGCCCGCCGCTTCGACATGGGCGGAGTGCTCGCCCCCGGCGCCCATGCGACATACGTCGTGTGGGACATCAAGTCCGAGCTGAGCGTGCAGACCCCCGACGTCCGGGTCGCCGCCTGGTCGACCGATGCGCGCGCAGGCGTTCCGGTGCTGCCCGATGTCCACCCAGACGTCGACCTGCCGATCTGCGTGGAAACCGTCGTCGGAGGCGTACCCATCTACACCGCGGAGCAGGTCGCGTGAAAGCTCGGTCTCGACCTCGACTGGACGTTGACATACGCACCGTCAAGAAGGCCCGCGCCCTGGCCAAGCGAGCTGGACGACCCATCGTGCAGATGGCCAAGCAGCACACCACCGTCTCGGTTGAGCGTGCCACCTTACGCCTGGCGGGCCTCTCCGGTGCCGATCCGGACGGCACGCCGTGGGCGAACCGGTTGCTTGATGCTGTGCGTGCCGATACCGGTCTTGAGCACGGGATCTGCCTGCCGGTGTGGGATGCCCTCCTGCGCCAAGACACGCGTGACCTCAACCGGCTCGCACAGCTTGCAGCCGTCGGACAGGTCCGGTTCCGGATCCCCGAGGGGCGCGACGCCGCCCGAGCTCAGGCGGCGGCCCGCAAGCCGGTTGCGGCGGGGATCCGCAAGATCGACTCGCGCCGCAAGGAGCGGGACCGGCTGATCAAACGGTGGGGCGATCCGCAGCAGAGACCGTGGATCTATTTGATCGTCGCTACCGGCGACATCTACGAGGACATGCCGCAAGCGCAGGCCGCGGCTCGCGGGGGTGCCGACATCATCGCCGTGATCCGGTCGACGGGGCAGTCTCTGCTCGACTACGTGCCCGAGGGCGCTACGCGTGAAGGGTTCGCCGGCACCTACGCGACGCAGGAGAACTTCCGTCTGATGCGAGCCGCGCTGGACGAGACGAGCAAAGAGCTCGGGCGCTACGTCCGGCTCACCAACTACGCATCCGGCCTGTGTATGCCCGAGATCGCCGCGCTTGCGGGGCTCGAACGCCTCGACATGATGCTCAACGATTCGATGTACGGCATCTTGTTCCGCGACATCAATCCGATCCGCACCTTCGTCGACCAGAGGTTCAGCCGACAGGTGCACGCTCGCGCCGGCATCATCATCAACACCGGCGAGGACAACTACCTCACCACCGCCGACGCGGTCGAGGCCGCGCACACGGTGACCGTCAGCCAGCTGCTCAACGAGTTCTTCGCCAAGGAGGCGGGTCTGGAGGACTGGCAGCTCGGCCTGGGCCATGCCTTCGAGATCGACCCGGCCATACCTGACAGCTTCCGGCTCGAACTCGCCCACGCCCTGCTGGCCCGCACCCTGTTCCCTGACGCCCCCCTCAAGTGGATGCCACCGACTCGTCATATGACCGGCGACGTGTTCGGGGGCTATCTGCTGGACGGCTTTTTCAATCTGGCTGGCGTCATGACCGACCAGGACATCTTGTTGGTAGGCATGATGACCGAGGCGGTGGTGACGCCGTGGCTGTCCGACCGCGACCTGGCCCTGCAAAACGTCAGGTATGTCGTCAACGCCGCGGGCCGACTCGCCGAAGACTTCGTGCCACGTCCGGACGGGTTCATCGCCCAGCGTTGCAATCAGGTCCTAGGTGAGTCGATCGACCTGCTCGAACAGATCCTCAATCACGACAGCGGGCTGCTTGACGCCATCGCCGACGGCACGTTCGGGTTGATGAAGAGACCAGCCGATGCGGGCCGCGGGCTGGAAGGAGTCGCGAAGAAGGCCAACGACTACTACAACCCCGCGATAGCTCTCCTGGACGAGAAACCCGCCGCATGAGCGACAAGGCGATCATCCGCCCTTACGGCGACACCACGGGCGACGGCATGGTGCAGGTGTCCTTCACGTTGCCGCTGCCCCACGACAAACGCGCCGAGGGGGCCGCGGCGCAGCTCGCCAACAAAATGGGAATCGAGCCTGCTCTCGTCGTACACGCCAAGGCGATGGGCCCAGACTTCACGTTTTTCGTTGTGTACGGACGTGTCAACCATCTCGTCGACGTCTCCCAGGTTGAGGTGATCGAGCGTGACTTCCCCCTGCTCACACCCAAACAGGCGAGCCTGATCGTCAAGAGCCGGCTGCGTCGTAGGCTTGTCGTCGTCGGCGCCTGCATCGGCACCGACGCCCACACCGTCGGTATCGACGCCATCCTCAATATCAAGGGATTCGCCGGCGAAAAAGGTCTTGAGTACTACCGCGAGTTCAAGGTGATCAACATGGGCGCGCAGGTTTCGGTTCCCCAGCTGGTCTCGCGCTCCCAGCAAGAAAAGGCAGATGTCATCTTGGTCTCCCAGGTCGTGACCCAACGGGAGGCGCACATCCTCAACGCGTTGGAGATGTCGGCCGCCTTTCGGGAGGCCTACCCGGCCGATAAGCGACCACTCCTGATCATCGGAGGACCGCGATTCGAGGAGAGGCAAGCCGCAGAGCTAGGCGTCGACCGGGTCTTCACCCGAGGGTCGACGCCGGGAGAAGTGGCGAGCTACCTCGTCCATGCCTTTTTCGAGAACAAACAACGGGAGCTCCATGGACCAGCATGACGAGCGGCTTGGTTTGACCGTCACCCACCGCCGCTATGTGCCGCACTCGCACGCGCACTATGCCGGCAGTCTGGTGGACGGTGCTTATGGTCTCGGCCTCTTCGGCGACGTGGCCACGGAGGTCTGTATCCGCATTGACGGCAATGAGGGCCTCTTTGCGTCCTACACCGACGTGCAGTTCAGGGCACCGCTGCGCGCCGGCGACATCATAGAAGTCGAAGCCGTCGTGTCGCGAGTGGGCACCCGCTCACGTACGCTCGATCTGACCCTGAAAGTGATGTGTCGGAGCCTCCCGGCGCAGGGAGAGTCGGCCGCTGAGGTCCTTCTTGAGCCCATTGTGGCGATAACCGCAACTGGAGTCGTGGTTGTCCCTCCGTCTCCCTGATAAAGATTCGTCAGACGACGTCGGCGTGTCGGGAGAACGCGCCGGGAAACCACAGAATTTCGAAAAAAGTTCTTGTCTTGGTTCCCTGCCGTCTGACCTGCGTACTTGCGGCATACACCCAGGTCAGTGATGGGTTGACAACACTCCGTTACATTGAGAGGCTGCGCTGGTCCACTAGAGCAGCCGCCGTATCAGCAAGCATCGTCAGGCGCGCCGCGGCACCTGGTCCTGAGCCAAACCATCGCGTCCGCGGGCCCTCCTTGTCTTGGCTGACTACATGTGGGGTGGACTCGGAAAGAGCCTGGCCGCCAGTAGACAACGGGCGCTACGATCCACAGCCAGTGGCATCGTCGTCCGGTTCGAAGGCGAATGGGCTCTTTCCGCTTGCAACTGTCTCATCCCGGCTCTGCATCGCCTCACCCCGGCTTTGCATTGCCTCATCCTGGCTTTGCACTGCTCATCCTGCTGATCCTGGCTTCAGCCGTGCCCTGAGCGCAGCGCGGGTAGGCTCCGTGGCGTGCCTCTCTCGCCTCGTCTGATGGGCCCGGCGAGACTGGTCTGCTCTGGCCTCGCGGGCCTGGCCGCGGCGGTCGCCTTCCCGCCCTGGAACCAAACCTGGCTGCTTCCTCTCGGACTGGCCGGCCTCATGTTGACCGTCTCCGGGTGCCGCGGGAGGGGCGGCTTCGCCCAGGGACTCGCCTTTGGTTTGGGGTTCATGATGCCGCTGACCCGGTGGCTCACGATCATCGGCGTCGACGCCTGGATCGCACTCGGCCTGCTGGAGGCGCTCTTTTACGGTCTGATGGCGATGACGTGGGCCTGGGCGCGCGACACCCGGTATTGGCCGATCGGCTTCGCCGTCACCTGGGTTGGCGCTGAGCTGCTGCGCAGCACCGTGCCGTTCGGCGGCCTGCCGTGGGGAAGTCTCGCATTTGGGCTCGTCGACACACCCGTGGTGCGTTACGGCCGTCTCGGTGGGACCGCGCTCGTCGCCGCCGTCACCGTTCTCGCTGTCGCGCTCGTCGTCGCGCTTGTCGAACGAAGAAGCCATGACCGCCAGGGGGCCGGCATGCTCTTGGCGGCCGTCTGCATCGTCGGTCTCAGCCTTGTGCTGCCCACCGGTGCTGCCGGACCGGGGGAGGTCGTCACCGTGGCCACGGTGCAAGGCAACGTGCCGGGGGAGGGGATGACCGCCTTCTCCGAGCGCCGAGCCGTGCTCCACAACCACGCAGATGCCACCCGTGCCCTCAGCGAGCAGGTCGCGGCGGGCACGAGATCTGCCCCCGACATCGTGTTTTGGCCGGAGAACTCCACAGACATCGATCCGTACGGCGACGCACAGGCCTACGACGAGATCGATGATGCCGTGCGCGCGATCGGTGTGCCCACGTTGGTAGGGGCGGTGGTGGCAGGGCCGGATGCAGCGCATGTGCAGAACATGGGCATCGTGTGGGACCCGCAGCGGGGTCCGGGAGAGCAGTACGTCAAACGCCACCCCGTCCCGTTCGGCGAATACATCCCCATGCGTGGCTTGCTCGCGCCTTACATCTCTCGGTTGGACCAGATCCCCCGCGACTTCGCAGAGGGGGCTTTCGACAACGTCCTCGACCTGGGGACTGTGCGGGTCGGTGACGTGATCTGCTTCGAGGTTGCGTATGACGGGCTGATCCGAGACGCGGTGCTCGGCGGGGGAGAGCTGTTGGTCGTGCAGACGAACAACGCCACGTACACCGGGACGGGGCAGCTGGAACAGCAGTTCGCCATCTCGCGCTATCGCGCTATCGAGACCGGGAGGACCGTCGTGGTGGCGGCCACCAACGGCATCAGCGGCATCATCTCACCCGACGGCGAAGTGATCGACGCCACCGAAGAGAAGACACGCGACGTGCTCGTCGAGTCGGTCACGCTGGCCGACGGGATCACCTGGGGGGTGCGAATTGGCGGGTGGCTGGAGCTGGCGCTGGCGCTGATCGGTCTGGCCTGGGCTGGGCACGCCTATTTGGGTCGACGCCGCGAAGTTGGCACGATAGCTCCGTGACCGCTGACCGGAGCCTCGTTGTGATCCCCACCTACAACGAGGCAGCCAACATCGAGTTAGTGGTGGACCGTGTCCGCGCCTCCGTCCCGGCCGCAGACGTGCTGATAGTCGATGACGGTTCTCCCGACGGCACCGGCGATCTTGCCGACAAGCTGCGAGCCCACGACCCCCACGTGCACGTGCTGCATCGAACAACCAAGGAGGGCCTTGGCGCTGCATATCTCGCTGGCTTCGCGTGGGGGCTCGCCCGCGACTATGACGTGCTCGTCGAGATGGACGCGGACGGGTCGCACCTGCCGGAGCAGTTGCCTCGGCTGTTGAAATCCCTGGCCGACGCCGACTTGGTGATCGGCTCCCGCTGGGTCCGTGGAGGTCAGGTGGTCAACTGGCCGCGGCGGCGTCAGTTGCTGTCCAGGGGCGGCAATCTCTACACGCGGCTGGCGCTGGGGCTGCCACTCAATGACTCCACGGCAGGTTTCCGCGCCTTTCGCCGTCATACGCTCGAAGGGATCGACCTCGGCACCGTTTCCTCCCAGGGCTACTGCTTCCAGGTCGAGCTAGCTCGTCGTTCGGTTGAGGCAGGCTTCCGTGTGGTCGAGGTGCCGATTACGTTCGTCGAACGGGAGGCTGGTGAGTCGAAGATGACCGGGGCCATCGTGCGGGAGGCACTAGTGCGGGTGTCGCAGTGGGGGCTCCAGCGCCGCGCAGAGCAAGTGGGGGCTCTCGTCTCGCGACATCGCGGCTCGGAGAGCGGCTGATTCATGGCGCTGCTGGTTGTCATCGCCGCGTTCGTCGCCCTGCCGATTCTTGAGATCTACGTCATCATCCAGGTCGGCCAAGCCCTCGGCGCGCTACCGACGGTGCTTTTGTTGGTCTTTGAGTCGGTGCTGGGTGGCTGGCTGGTCAAACGCGAAGGCAGACGCGCGTGGACGGCGCTGGAAGCAACGCTGCGCCGGGGACAAGTCCCGGGCAATGAGCTGGCAGACGCGGCCCTGGTGCTGATCGGCGGTACGTTGCTGCTGACCCCGGGATTCGTCACCGACGTCTTTGGCTTCTTCTTTGTGTTGCCGTTCACGCGTCCGCTAGCGCGGCGAGTAGTGCTGGCGTGGGCTGCGCGCAGGGTCGCCGAGCGAGCCCGTCGCGGTTATGCCTCCGAGCAGGGCGGCGCGTATCAGATCTACCGTGGCGATGAGCCGACGAAGTAGGGAATCAGGCGGATTTTTTGCTCTTGCTCGCGCGCGACGAAGCAGCCCGGTGCAGGTGAGGGGGGCCGATCGCCCCAGTGCGCAGAAGCTCCAGCCGCTCAGACAGGATGTCTTCGAGCTCGGGGATGGAACGCCGCTCCAGCAGCATGTCCCAGTGGGTGCGGGCGGGCTTCTCGAACTTGGCCTCGGGCTCGCTGCCGTCGCGCTGGCGAGAAGGCGCTCCGCACCGTGGGCACTCCCACGTGAAGGGAACCTCGGCCTCAACGGCCATGGGAATCTCAAAATCGTGACCGTTGGCGCAGTCGTAGATGACACGCTGCCGTGGAGCGAACTCGATGCCGCTTTCGTCTTCGAAACTGGTGCCTCCGAGGCGTGACCCTCTGAGGGTGGCTCGCTCTGACATCGTCATCTCCCCGTCTTGTGATCTGCGTAGGTGTTCATCCGACTACGTGGTCATGAGACGCCGCTGTCATGAACTCATGACGCCCCCTGCCACAGAGTTCAACGAACCTGCTTGTGCCATCATTCCCAATTGCCCTGAGAGTCGCCTGAGACGCAGGCCCTCAGACGACTGCGGGAGGCTGGTTCCCGGCCTCGGCGATGCCGCGTCGCGCATCCACTCTCGACAGCAGCGCCAAACCGACCACAAAAAAGCCCATCAGCGCGAAAACCGCAGGCCGATAGGAGTCGGTCCATTGGTGGACCAGGCCGAAGATCAACGTCCCGAGCCAACTGGTGCCACGTTCACAGGCTTGGTAGAGGCTGAAGTACTCGGCCTCTCGCCCACGGGGGATGAGCTGGCTGAAGAACGACCGGGAGAGCGCTTGGGTTCCCCCCAAGACCAAGCCGATCAGCACCGCCATGGCGAGGAAAGGGACCAACTCCTCGCGCGGCAAGAAGTAGGCGATGGTGACGACGCCCATCCACACGAACAGCCCGCCCATGATGGTCCGTTTGCTGCCGTGGCTAGCCGCGATACGGCCAAAGAGCAAGGCTCCACCGAAGGCGACGAACTGGACCAGCAAGATGGTGGCGATCAGGACTTCGGTCTCGAACCCCAGCTCCTTTTCGCCGTACGTCGATGAGGTCACGATGACCGTCTGGATCCCGTCGTTGAAGAACAGGTAGGCCAGCAAGAAGGTCAACGTCATCGGGTAGGAACGCATCGAGGTGAGCGTCGCCCGCAGCTGTCCGAAGCTCTGGGCCACCATGCTGCCCCGCACTGCTGCTGTGTTCACGGCGGGTCTGTCCTTGATGCCGCGGTAGGGGATGATCGTGAAAAGCGCCCACCACAGAGCCGCGCTCAGCAGGCAGATGCGCACTGCCGTGGCCTGGTCGAGCCCCAGCCGGTCATGAAAAGTGACCACAGCCAGATTGGCTGCCAGCAACAGACCGCCGCCGAGGTAACCCGATGCCCAGCCTTGTGATGACACCCGGTCACGCTCGTCTGGTCCGGCGATCTCGCAGAGAATCGCGTCGTAGACGACCAGGCTGGCGCCGAGACAGACGTTGGCGATCAGCAGGAGTGCGGCACCGAGCTGCCAGTTGGATCCGGTGACGAAGAACATGGCCGCGGCGCTGAGACTGCCGGCCCAGGCGAAGGTGGCCATCAGCTGCCGCTTATGGGAGCTGCGGTCGGCGACGGCTCCCACGATGGGCAGGACGAATGCCGAGATGACAGTGGCGAACGTCACCACATAGAAGACCAATGAGCCGGGTGACACCGCCACTCCCGCCACCCGCAGATCCGTGGTGCAGGAGTCACCAGCGGCACCGCATGCCGCTGTCTCGGCCACCGAGGTCAGATAGGGGGCGAAGAGCACCGTGGCGATGGTGGTCACATAGGCGGAGTTGGCCCAGTCGTAGAAGTACCAGGCACGCTGCTCGCGGCGACGGTCAAGGACCGAAGGGTCCGCTCCAGGCACCGAGCCTCGTGTCATACGGTCGCCTCCCGCCAGATGCCGCGCGCTTGATAGACCTCGCGCACCAGGTCGATGCGATCCGTAATGATCCCATCGACCCCCATATCGAGCAGCCGGGCGACTTCCCCGGGGTCGTCGATGGTCCATACGTGGACCTGTTTGCCGAGCAGGTGAGCCCGGTCTATGAAGGCCGGTGTCACGATGCCGAACCGGCCATGCCGCACGGGGACCTGGGCGGCTTGGGCGAAGCCGCCCAGGGCGAGCGCCCGCAGGCGATGTGCTGGCAACAGGCGGAGTGCGGCGACACCGATGGCCGAGTATGCCGTCGCCACCCGTGGCCCCACGAGCCTCCTCAGTGCCCGCAGGTGTCGAGGCGAGAATGACGCGACGCAGACTCGTTCCCACGCCCGGTGTCTGGCGATAGTGGCCGCCAGCGGTGCCAGCGCCCCGGCTGTCTTGGCGTCGATGTTGAGGCGCAGCTCAGGCCAGGTGGTGAGCAGCTCGTCCAAGGTCGGGATCGGTTCTCGGCCGGCGATCAACGTGTGGCGCAGTTCGTCATACGTGAAGTCACGGATGAGGCCGGGGGAGCCGGTGACCCGATCGAGCCTGGGGTCGTGGAAGGCGACCAGGACGCCGTCGCGCGTTGCCTGGATGTCAGTCTCGACGTAGCGGTAGCCGAGGTCCACCGCAGCCTGGAAGGCGACCATCGAGTTCTCCAGGCGGATCCCGTCGTCGGTGCTCGAGATTCCTCCCCCACGATGCGCGAACGCAAGCGGCAGGCCGTCGTTGTCGAAGTACGGATGGTCGACGGCCCGGAGCAACCTGGTCACAGCGAAGAGTATGTCGTGGTGGCCGGGTGGCGGCTGAAAGGACTAACGTGGCTGCATGGACTCGATGGCTTGCCCGCAGTGCCAAGCACAGATGAACCCCAAGGAACGCAGCGAAGTCCACCTGAGTCAATGCTCGTCCTGCGCCGGCCTTTTCATCCCTCGCTCGGAGCTCGGCATGCTCATCGAGCAAGAGAACGAGTGGCATCTTTCGTCGGGGCCGAGCACCCAACCGATTCCGCGCATCGTGCCCGGCATGGCGGCTCCACCCCCCAACGCGGAGCCGCGACAGGCGCGCTCGTACCTCGACGAGCTGTTCGGCTGACACGACCACCTGCAAAAGCCCTGAGGCGCGCGACCTCAGATGTCGCGGAACGTTTCGATTCGCGCGCCCAGGGCATTGAGCCGCTCAGCCAAATCCTCGTAGCCGCGGTTGATGACGTAGACGTTGCGCAAGACCGACGTGCCTTTGGCCGCCAGCATCGCCAGCAAAATCACGACCGCCGGGCGAAGCGCCGGGGGACACATCAATTCAGCCGCCGACCAGTGGGTGGGGCCCTCGACCAGCACCCGGTGGGGGTCGAGGAGGGTGACACTGGCGCCAAGCTTGGTCAGCTCCGTGAGATAGATCGCCCTGTTCTCGTAGACCCAGTCGTGGATCATCGTCTGGCCCTGCGCGGTGGCGGCGATGACTGCAAAGAACGGCAGGTTGTCGATGTTGAGGCCGGGGAACGGCATCGGGTGGATCTTGTCGATCGGGGCGTGCAGGGTCGACTCCCGCGTGGTCAGATCCACCAGCCGGGTGTGACCGTTACCGGCGAGATACTCGTCTGTGCGGTCGTAGTCGAACCCCATCTCCTCGAGCAAGGCCAACTCGATCTCGAGGAACTCGATCGGCACCCGTCGGATGGTGATGCTCGACGACGTCACGATGGCTGCCGCGAGCAGGCTCATCGCTTCGATGGGATCCTCAGACGGGGCGTAGTCGACATCGACGCTGATGTCGGTCACGCCGTGAACCGTCAAGGTCGTGGTGCCGATGCCTTCGATGATGACTCCGAGCTTCGTCAAAAAGAAGCACAGATCCTGAACCATGTAATTGGGGCTGGCGTTGCGGATGACGGTGACGCCATCGTGTCGGGCCGCGGCGAGCAGGGCGTTCTCCGTGACCGTGTCACCTCGTTCGGTGAGCACGATCGGGCGCGACGGCGCGACCTGGGAGTCGACACGCGCGTGGTAGTAGCCCTCGGTGGCCCGGATCTCGAGGCCGAAAGGTCGCAACGCAGTCATGTGCGGCTCGACGGTCCGCGTACCGAGGTCGCACCCGCCGGCATAGGGGAGTTCGAACTCTTCGCGGTCGTGCAGCAGGGGGCCGAGGAACATGATGATGCTCCGAGTACGCCGGGCGGCGGTCTCGTCGATGCTGCTCAGGTCGAGCTGGTCCGGCGGGATCAACTCGAGATCGTTGTCGTCGAGCCAGGTCGACTTGACCCCGATGCTGTTGAGCACCTCGAGGATGCGGTTGACCTCTTCGATACGCGCCACCTTGCGCAGCGTCGTTCGACCCTTGTTCAGGAGCGAGGCGCACAACAGCGCCACCCCAGCGTTCTTGCTGGTCTTGACGTCGATAGAGCCCGACAAAGCGGTGCCGCCTGCCACCCGTAGGTGCATGAGCTCAGGCACTCCCAACGACACGATGCCAGAATCCAGTGCTTCACCGATCCGAGCCAGGGTGTCGAGCGTGACATTTTGATGGCCGCGCTCGATGCGGTTGAGGGCGCTCTGACTCGTGCCAAGGATGTCGGCGAGCTGAGCCTGCGTGTAGCCGCGATGGCGACGTGCGTTGCGGATCAGATCACCGATGCGATGTAGATAGTCCCCGTTCATGCCGACCACCGTATCTCATATCTGAGATACAGCTGTCCTTTCCGGCGAGTCGCCGCAAATGAGCAATATGTCACCATGAGTGATGCCCGATTTCGACGCCGGCACCACCCCGGCGGACCGGATGCGCAGTCACGCGGCCGACCACCACCACCTCTATGGCCATCTCATGCGTGGACTGGCTGACGACTGGGAGGCGGGCGGCCCGACGCGGGAGATCTTCCAAGGATGGGAGGCGGCCCCGGAGGGCTCCGTCGTCCAGCTGCGTCTGCTGGCGGGTCTGTTTCGGATAGTGCTGACCGGGCGAGCTCCAGAGCTGGTGCCTTACTACCCGTGTCTCGGTGGGATTGAGCCGCCCGCTGAGGCGTGGCCACGCGTGAGAGACGTGCTCGTGCGCCATACCGGTGAACTCCACGATGCCCTCGACGTCGCTCCCCAGACCAACGAGGTAGGTCGGTCCACCGCCCTGCTAGTCGGCCTCTTTGCCGCTGTACGGCGGACCGGCTTGTCACGGGTCCGGCTCCTCGAGCCAGGAGCCAGCGCCGGGCTCAACCTGCTGGTCGACCAGTTCCGGTTCGTCAACCCTGACTGGGAGTTCGGGCCCATCGATTCACCGCTCATGTTGGCCGATGGCGTGCAGGGCGACGTGAGCGCGATGGCTTTCGAGGTGGTGGCTCGACGGGGCTGCGACCTGCAGCCGGTCGACGCGACCACCGATGAGGGGCAGCTGCGGCTGCGGTCGTTTGTGTGGCCCTTCCAGCCGCAACGCCATGAGCGGCTCAACGCTGCATTGGTAGTAGCGGGGAGATTCCCGATCACCGTTGATCGACGTGGCGCGGGGGAGTGGCTGGAGGAACAGCTCTCCGGGCCTGTCGACGCTGACGTGTTGACTGTCGTCTGGCAGTCGATTACCCGGTTGTACTGGCCAGCTGAAGAGGTTAAGCGCGTCGAGGCGGCAGTCGGCCGCGCCGCCAGCTCGGCGGTGATTGCTCATATCGCGATGGAATATCCCTCCGAAGGGCCGAGCGTTGCGGCCGAACTCACCCTGGCCGTGTCCGGGGCCACTCCGGAGATTCTGGCGACGGTGGGAGACCACGGAACACCGGTGGCGTTGCTCGGCGCATGAGGGCCAAAGTGGAGATTCCCCTCGGGTGCAAAGAACGACATACTAAGTTACTGACGGTGACTACTCGAAGGGGTGCACATGGCGAAGCGTGAACTTGTCGAATACACGTCAGACCTCAGCGGGCA
>JACCZJ010000136.1 GCA_013696065.1 Nocardioidaceae bacterium | reverse complement strand
CTGTCCTGACCGCGCTGTTGCCCGTGCTCGACGACCTCGGTCGAGCCCGCGAACACGGCGAGCTGACCGGTGGGTTCAAGGCAATAGCCGAGTCCCTCGAACGCACTGTCATGAGTCTGGGCTTGGCGCCCTTCGGGGAGGTGGGTGACGCGTTCGATCCCCACCGCCACGAGGCCTTGATGCACAGCTATGCAGACGACGTGTCGGCGCCGGTATGCCGGGTGATCCTCCAGGTCGGCTATCAGTTTGGCGAGCGAGTCATCCGGCCGGCCCGTGTCGCGGTGGCCGAGCCCACCGAGGCGAGCGCCACCGAGCCTGGTGCTGTGCCGGGTGAGGCGGTTGGCGCTGCGCCGACCGAGGCGGGTGGCGCTGAGACGGGTGGCACTGAGACGGCTGGCACTGAGACGGCTGGCACTGAGGTGCGTGGCGCTGAGGCGGGTGGCGCTGAGGCGGGTGGGGCTGAAGCGGGCACCAGCCCGACGGATGGCGAGTCGGTCTCTGAGTCGAGCGGTGCGGCAGGGCACGGCGCTCAAACGTCATAAAAATAACGATTAACTGCGTGCGAGGGGCGAAAAGGAGGTGGGTCGATGAGTCCAGCTGACTGGGCGACGAAGGACTTCTATCAGGTGCTTGGCGTGTCCAAGAACGCCTCCGCTGACGACATCAAGAAGGCCTACCGCAAACTCGCGCGAGACAACCACCCCGATTCCAAGCCGGGCAACACCGCCGCCGAGGAACGTTTCAAGTCGATATCCGAGGCCTACTCGGTGCTGTCGTCCCCTGAGAAGCGCAAAGAGTACGACGAACAACGCAGCCTGTTCGGATCGGGTGGCTTCCGGGCACCTCGACCCGGCCAGGGGCGCGACTTCAGCGACCTGTTCGGGGCGGGTGGCGGAGGCGGTCTCAATGACGTCTTCGGTGGTCTGTTCAACGCTGGCCGCGGCACCCGCACTGTTCAACCCCGACGCGGGCAAGACGTGGAGTCGGAGGCCTCGCTGACATTCGAACAAGCGCTCGAGGGTCTGACCGTGTCGTTGCAGCTCAGCAGCGACGCAGCCTGCGCTGCCTGTTCCGGGACCGGGGCGAGGGCAGGCACAGTCGCGCGAGTCTGCGCCACCTGTGAAGGCTCCGGCATGCAAACGTCAAGCCAGGGTGGGGTTTTCGCCATGACCGAGCCGTGCCGGCAATGTCTCGGCCGTGGTCTCGTCGTAGATGACCCTTGTCAGGTGTGCCACGGCTCAGGCCGCGGCGTTTCCACGCGCACCATCCAGGCGAGGATCCCCGCCGGAGTTCGAGATGGACAGCGGATCCGCCTGCGGGGCAAGGGCGCTCCCGGTGAACGTGGTGGTCCGTCGGGTGACCTCTACATCAGTGTCCGCGTGGCCCCGCACCCCACTTTCGGTCGCAGCGGTGACAACCTCACGGTCACGGTCCCGGTTCGTTTCGATGAGGCGGCCTTGGGCGCCGAGATCGGGGTTCCCACCGTCACCGGCCAGGTCGTCACACTCAAGCTGCCGGCGGGAACCCCCAACGGTCGGACGTTCCGAGTGAAGGGAAAGGGAGCTCCTCGACGCGACGGCACGAAGGGAGATCTGTTGGTCACCGTCGAGGTTCAAACCCCGACCCAGCTTGACGATGCGGCTCGCGCCGCAGTGGAGGCGCTCCGGGCAGCGTCGGCACACCACGACCCGCGGGCCGAGCTTTTGAGCAGGGGAAGGCAGTGACATGGCAAAGGCGCGTATCGGTTTCGACCTGACTGACCCGGACGCACCGGTGTTCGTCATCAGCGTCGCGGCGGAGCTGTCCGGTATGCATCCACAGACTCTGCGCGGCTACGACCGGATGGGCCTGGTGAGTCCAGGTCGCACACCCGGGGGTGGCCGCCGCTACTCGCTGCGCGACGTCGAGCACCTCCGCTCGGTCTCCGAGCTGACCTCTGCCGGCATCGGCATCGAGGGTGTACGCCGGATCGTCGAACTCGAAAATCAGGTGGTGGCACTGCGCGGCCGAGTGGCCGAGCTCGAGGCAGAGTTGACTTTGGCGAATCATCCGGCGTTGCCCAACCTGCCGGTGCTGCGTGCCACCACAGCAATGACGACCTATCGATCCGGCGCACCGCCGAAGGCGTGAGCCTGTCGCCGGACGCGGCGCTCGTCGCTACGCCGTTGATGGCTGAACGCGCGAGCCTCCACTCTTGGTAGCCCGCCCGGGGCGGGCCCCACACGATGGCAGGAAGGAGACGTAAATGGATGTCAACAAATTCACCCGGCGAAGCCAAGAGGCGCTGAGCGATGCAGTCGGGCTGGCCACCTCCGCCGGCAACCCCGTGGTCGAACCACCACACCTGTTGTCGGCGCTGCTCACTCAACAAGATGGCATCGCGGGTGCGCTGCTCAAAGCGGCTGGTGTCGACTCCGAGGCGGTGGTTAGGCAGAACACCGAGGCGCTGCGCCGTCTCCCGGCGGCCGCGGGCATGTCGGTCGGCTCGCCGTCATACGGGCGCAGCACCATCTTGGCACTTCAGTCAGCCCAGCAGCTGGCTCAGTCGCTCGGTGATGAATACGGCTCCACCGAACATCTGCTGGTGGCCTTGGCGGCGGTGGACAGCCCGGCCAAGGAGGTGCTGGAGTCCCTGGGCGCAACCAGCAAAGCATTGCAAGGCGCCTTCGAAGCAGTTCGAGGCTCGGCTCGGGTCACCAGCCAAGACCCCGAGAGCACCTACCAGTCGCTGGACAAGTACGCCGTGGACCTGACCGCCCGGGCCCGTGAGGGCCTGCTCGACCCGGTGATCGGCCGTGACGGCGAGATCCGGCGCGTGGTGCAGGTGTTGTCGCGGCGTACCAAGAACAATCCGGTCCTCATCGGTGACCCCGGGGTCGGCAAGACAGCCGTGGTCGAGGGATTGGCTCAGCGAGTCGTCGCCGGAGATGTCCCAGAGTCCCTGCGAGGGAGACGTTTGCTGTCGCTCGACCTGGGGGCGATGGTGGCGGGAGCGAAGTATCGGGGCGAATTCGAGGAACGCCTCAAGGCCGTGCTCGCGGAGATCAAAGACTCCGGCGGCCAGGTGATCACGTTCATCGACGAGCTTCACACTGTGGTCGGAGCCGGTGCGACCGGCGACTCCGCCATGGACGCCGGCAACATGCTCAAGCCGATGCTGGCACGCGGCGAGCTCCGCATGATCGGTGCCACCACCCTCGACGAATACCGCAAACACATAGAGAAGGACGCCGCGCTGGAGCGTCGCTTCCAACAGGTGTACGTCGGAGAGCCCAGTGTCGAGGACACCATCGCCATCTTGCGAGGCCTGAAGGAGCGATACGAGGCGCACCACAAGGTGTCGATCGCCGACTCTGCCCTCGTCGCCGCAGCGGCACTGTCCGACCGCTACATCACCGGGAGGCAGCTCCCAGACAAGGCCATCGACCTCGTCGATGAGTCCTCCTCGCGCCTGCGGATGGAGATCGACTCGAGTCCGGTCGAGATCGACGAACTGCGACGCACCGCCGACCGACTCACCATGGAGGAGTTAGCGCTCGAGAGAGAAGAAGACCCCGCCTCCGTTGCTCGACTCGAAGCGCTGCGCGCAGAGCTTGCCGACAAGACAGAGCAGCTGCGGGCGTTGGAAAGCCGGTGGGAGAGCGAAAAAGAAGGGCTCAACCGCATCGGTGCTCTGAAGGAGCAGATCGACGAGCTGCGCGGACAGGCTGAGCGCGCCCAACGCGAGGGCGACCTCGGCCGCGCCTCTGAGCTGCTGTACGGCCAGATCCCCGCCTTGGAGTCCGAGCTCAAGACGATGATGGAAACCACCGAGTCACTCGATCCAATGGTCCACGAGGAGGTCACCGCCGAGGACATCGCGTCAGTCGTGGCGGCCTGGACCGGCATCCCGACAGGACGGCTCCTCGAGGGTGAGTCCGGCAAGCTGCTTCGGATGGAAGGCGAGCTGGGTCGCCGGCTCATCGGACAAAAGTCAGCGGTGACGGTGGTGTCCGATGCTGTACGGCGCGCTCGCGCCGGCATCTCCGACCCCGATCGACCCACCGGGTCGTTCCTGTTCCTCGGGCCCACCGGCGTCGGCAAGACCGAGCTCGCCAAGGCGTTGGCCGACTTCTTGTTCGACGACGAGCGAGCAATCGTGCGCATCGACATGAGCGAGTATTCCGAGAAGCACTCCGTCTCGCGCCTGGTCGGGGCGCCTCCCGGTTACGTCGGCTACGACGAGGGCGGCCAGCTGACAGAGGCGGTGAGACGTCGCCCGTACAGCGTCATCCTCCTCGACGAGGTCGAGAAGGCGCACCCAGAAGTGTTCGACATCTTGTTGCAGGTGCTCGACGACGGCCGGTTGACCGATGGGCAAGGCCGCACCGTCGACTTCCGCAACACGATTGTCACCTTGACCAGCAACCTCGGCTCGCAGTTCCTTGCCGACCCCATGTTGAGTGCCGACGTCAAACGGGAATCCGTGATGGCGGCGGTGCGGGCGGCGTTCAAGCCCGAGTTCCTCAACCGGCTCGACGAGGTGGTGCTGTTCGACCCCCTCACTTCCGAGGAGCTGAGCCTGATCGTGGGCTTACAGGTCGAGGCGCTGCGTCAACGGCTCTCCGCCAGGCGCATCACCCTCGACGTGACCGACGCCGCCCGGCAGTGGCTTGCCGAAAAGGGATTCGATCCGGCATACGGTGCTCGGCCGCTGCGCCGCCTCGTGCAAAGCGCGATCGGCGACGCGCTGGCGCGGGCACTGCTCGCCGGTGAGGTCACCGACGGCGACACTGTGCGAGTGGATGTGGACGAGCGTCGAGTGGGTCTGACCGTGGTAGCCGGATGACGAACGTCAACCCGCAGCCAGCGCGACGGACCCGTCCGCGGGAAGTCACGATCGCCGGAGTCCAAACGATCGTCGGCAGCGCCACGATGTTGTTGTTGCTCGTGAGCTTAGAAACTCAGCTCAACACCTCGGCGATGCAGGAGGAGTTCGAAAAACTCCTCGCAGATCCACGCATGGATCCGCTCGGGTTGACCGTCGAGAGGCTCCGCACGGTTGCGCACTACTTATTTATGGTCATGGGAGTCATGGCCGTGACCTCCCTTGTGCTCGGGGTTTATGTGTTGAAACGCCACGGCGCGTCGCGGGTGGTGCTGACCGTGATGGGGGGGCTGGTCGCGCTGGTCAGTCTCCTCGGCGGGCCAGGGGGCTGGCTGCTCGCCGCCTATGTCGGCTTCTGCATCGGAC
>JACCZJ010000301.1 GCA_013696065.1 Nocardioidaceae bacterium | reverse complement strand
GTGTCCGGTCCCTGTGGGTCGAGCTCCCAGAGCCACTCCCAGCCTGGCGGCTCGCTGCCAGCTGGCGCGGTCTTCCACGCGATCAGCTTGCCCTGCTCGAAGCCGGAGACGACGTTGTCGGTTTGATAATCGCCACCCATGTGGTCACCCGACATGTTCATCCGGAAGGTCTGACCCGTGCTGGCGATGCGATCAGCGTGGTCAACACCTTGCACAAATCCCGAAGCGTCGAGTTTGACGTGCTGAGCCGGGTTGGACAGGACAGCAAAGATGTCTGTGGCGGGGGCGGGGATGTCTCGTCGGACAGTGATGGCACTTTCGGTCGGCATACTCTCCACTACCCACGCTGGCTGTTCCCATGCGCTCGCCCCCGGGTTACCCACAGGCCAGGGTACTTCGCTAGGGGGTATTAGCCCCGGTCATCCATGAGGCGGCGTGTACGACTTGGCTGGAGCTGGTTCGCCATGACGCGCTCTCGGCGAATTTGGTCCGGCATCAGGTCGCCTTGCTCACCGGTGCAGTCGAACCATTGCGCAGGTACAACTTGGAAGCGCAGTGATTGCCATCTGATACATCGAGACGCAGGGTTCCTGAGCCTCTGCCCCGCGCCCAGCGCTCGAACTCTTGCACGAGGCTGTCGCCAATACCTCGTCCCCGCGCGGTTGGAGCGACCCACACCGAGAATAGTTCGGCGGCGCTCTCCTCGGCTGCCGGTACGCCGCTGGCCATACCGACCGGCTGGCCAGAGGTTGAACGTCGCTGTCCTGCCGCAGATGGTGAGTCGCGCGGACGTGCTTGTTATGCCGGTGATCTTCCAGCCCGTCCTGCTAATTTGGCCGGGGCTAGTGTTGCCGGGTGGACCAGCACCCGAGTGTGCGCCAGGTTGGCCTGGCTACCGGTGTGAGCCTCCCTTTCGTGGCGACCGGTCCTTCCTCCGCGACACCGGTCCTGCTGCTGCACGCCTGGGGTGAGTCGCGGCGCGCTTTCGATCGTCTCCTACCCCTGCTGCCGCGCACTATCCGTGCCATTGCGATGGATCAACGCGGCCATGGCGACGCCGATAAGCCCACAGCGGGATACTCCCTCGAGAACTTCGCCGCAGACATCGAGGCGTTCCTGGATGCGGTTGGCGTTTCTCGAGCTGTGCTGTTGGGGTCGTCCAGCGGTGGGTATGTCGCCCAGCAAGTGGCGGTCACCCGCCCACACCGCGTGGCCGGCCTCTTCCTTGTCGGATCCCCGCGAAGCCTGCAAGAACGACCTTCCTTCGCTGACGAGGTAGATCAGCTCACCGATCCCCTGGACCCCGCATGGGTGAGAGAGTCCCTGACGTGGTTTCCCCGGTTCCATGAAGTGCCCCAGTGGTACATCGATGACCGAGTCCAAGATGGTCTCCGCATGCCCGCTCAGGTATGGCGCGCAGCGCTCAACGGCCTCCTCACTGCGCGCCCTCCCACCGAGACGGGAACAATCACGGCACCCACCCTCATCGTCTGGGGCGACCGCGACGAGTTGTTGCCGCGCCAGCACCAGCAGGCCCTCGCTGCTGCCATCCCTGGCTCGCGACTCGTCATCTACCAAGAAACCGGGCACCTAGTCCTGTGGGAAGAACCTGGGCGATTGGCTTCTGACCTGGCGACTTTCATCGGTGGACTCAACCAACGACCCGCCTGACGAGTTCTCCTCAGCGACTTTCAGCGGCATCCATGGCCGCGGCCGAAGCCATGCTCAACCATCCAGATCCCCCGCCAAGGAACAGGGAGTCAACGGCCGCATGCCGCCCCAAAGTAAGCGCCTGACGTGGCGAGACCCGGTAGTTCAGGTCGCGGAGGGTCCCCACTCGTCGGGATCCGGGACGCCCGGCGGCCGGGTGCGGCGCCGACTCGGGGCGGCGTCGGAGTCTGACTCGCCTGGATCTTTGGCTCCTGGCCAGGGCTTAGCCACCCGCGAGGCGAGCACGAAGTCCTTCCGCAGTGGGTGGCCTTCGAAGCCGTCGGGTAGCAGCAAGGTGTCGAGGTCGCCGTGGCCATCGAAGTCGATCCCGAACATCTCATGGGTCTCTCGCTCATGCCACCCCGCTCCGGCATACACCTCGCAGCAGCAGGCGATCGCCGGGGCGGCAGCCGGGATGCGTGCCCGTAGCAGCAGGGAGTCGACGCGACCAACGCGAGGCCGAGCGACATGGGCGACAATCGAGAAGCCCTCGTCCAGCTCGTCGACTGCGGTCAGGTAGTCGAAGAATGAACATCCCAGCTGATCGCGGGCAGCCTGCAGGGAGTCGCGCCATGCGATGGCATCGACATCGAGGGTGGGTGGCCCAAAACCCGGGTCTGGTCTGGCGTCATACGCCTGCCCCACCTCATCGAGCCACGTCACCTCGACGCCTTGGGTGGGAGGACTCGAGGCCGCCGCAACCGTTTGGTGCTGAGAAGCGAATCACCTCGGGCGGCTTGCGGCGTGTAACGATCGACCAGTGATTCTCCGCCGATCTTTTCTTGCAGCTTGACGATGCCCTGCAGCAGCGACTCGGGACGTGGCGGACAGCCAGGCACGTAGACGTCGACGGGGATGATTTGGTCGACGCCCTTCGTGACGCAATACGAGTCCCAGTAGGGGCCACCTGAGTTGGCACACGAGCCGAACGAGATCACGTACTTCGGGTCGGGCATCTGCTCGTAGAGCCGCTGCACGGCTGGTGCCATCTTGTCGGTGACCGTGCCCGAGACGACCATCAGGTCGGCTTGACGCGGGCCGGGTGCGAAGGGAATGACCCCCAGCCGGATGAAGTCATGTCGCGCCATCGACGTGGCGATGAACTCGATCGCGCAGCACGCGAGGCCGAAGTTGAACACCCACAACGAATACGAACGGCCCCAGTTGAGCAGGTAGCGGGCCGGTTGGGGGGCGAGCTTCTGCAGCGGGCCCAGGGTCGGCATGGGCAACGCGACGGGGGCTGGTGAGGCGGGACTCACGTCCACGTTAGGACTCCCTTCCGCCATGCGTACGCCAACCCGACGGCCAGGATGCCGACGAAGACGCCCATCTCTCCCACGGTGATCCAGCCGAGCTGCTCGAAGACAGTGGCCCAGGGGAAGAGAAATACCGCGTCGACGGCGAAGACGACATACAGGTAGGCGAAGATGTAGTAGCGCACGTGCACCTGCGCCCAGCCCGAGCCGACCGGATCGACCCCACACTCGTAGGTCAGCAGCTTTTGCGCCGTCGGTCGGCTGGGCCTGAGCAACCGGTTAGCGCCCAACATTCCCGCCACCAACCCGATCCCCAAGACGACGATGGCGAGCACCGGCACATAAGACTCAAGGTACGTCGAGTAGCCGCCGCTCATGAGAACAAACTAGTGGCCCCGAGCAACCTACGTGTCGGGGCCACTGAGTCGGTGAGTGGTGAAGGGCCAGCTAGTCCTTCGCGTCCTTGCGCATAAAGGCCAGCGCCGTACCGCCCAAGATCACCAACAGGCTCAGCCAGTAGGTGATTCCGTGGCCTGGGTTGACATCGACGGTGATCCCACTAAAGGACTGATCGGCGTCGCTACCGGGGACCACCAGCAGCGCGAGCAGCACACACAGCGACGCCAGCGCGAAGGCACCCAGCACGCCGAGCCGTACCGCACTGCGGTTTGCGATGACGCCCAGCAGGCCGAGGATCATCAAGATCGCCGCCACGAGAGCCATCAGCGCCGCAAACCAGCCGAAGAAGCCATGCCAGGCGCTGAAAGAGGCTGAGCTGCCGGGCATATCCCCGAACAATGGGTCCTCGCCCTCCACCGTGACCTTGTAGGTGTAGTAACCGCTGAAGAGGGAGAGCAGGAAGGCAAGCAGGCCGCAGGCGATGATGCCCAGGTCGAACTTGTGGGCGCTTTGCAGCGCGGTCTTGGCTTGCGCCCCACTCATGCTCGTCGAGGACGAAGCTGGCGGGCTGGTCTGCGCGTAGCCGCCATCGGCGGGCGTGGGCTGGACGTAGGTCCCCTCCCCGGGCGCGCTCGGGGGAATGTTCGGATCTGGGTAGCTACCGGGATCACTAGGTCCCGTGCCGCCGGAGTAGGGCGGCGGCTGGTTGGGATCGGAAGGCGGCTGGGGCGGTGGGACGGCACCAGACATAGCGGCTCCTCAAAACAGGCATCGGCGATGCGCAACTCCACTCATGCTCCCGCAGCGGACCCCAGATATCGACCACTTCGAAAATTATCCCGTTATAGGCGTGTCCGCCTAGACAGTCCTCTTCGCGCCGACGAAGCCACCGCATGGGTCGTTCTCAGCATTAAAAGCGTGTGCACTGGCCGGTTTCGCATCACGAGAAAGCGATAAAGCCGTCCCACGCTAAGCGGACGTGACCGGTATAGCCGGGTTGACAGGCGTAAACTATCTAAGCCCACCAAAAGTGGCCCACACCCGCAACACACGAAACCGAGGATGCAGTGACCAAACAGGTCAAGCAACTTGATCGAGTCATCATTCGCTTTGCTGGAGACTCCGGCGACGGGATGCAGCTCACCGGCGACAGATTCACGCAAGAGACGGCGGCGTTCGGCAACGACCTCTCGACCCTGCCCAACTTCCCAGCCGAGATCCGTGCACCAGCCGGCACTCTCCCCGGCGTGTCGTCTTTCCAGCTCCACTTCGCCGACCACGACATCCTGACTCCGGGTGATGCACCGGACGTGCTCGTCGCGATGAATCCCGCCGCTCTGCGCGCCAACATCAAAGACCTTGCTCCGGGCTCCACCATCATCGTCGACACGCACGACTTCTCCGCTCGCAACCTCAGCAAGGCCGGGTATGCCGCAAACCCCCTCGAGGATGGGTCTCTCGACAACTACAGCGTCCACAAGGTCGACCTCACCGCGCTGACCGTGGAATCGGTGAAAGAGTTCGGTCTCAGCCGCAAGGACGCCTCCCGGGCCAAGAACATGTTTAGCCTTGGCCTGTTGTCCTGGCTCTACGGGCGTCCCGTCGAGTCAACCGAACAGTTCTTGGCGAAGCGTTTCGCCGAGAAACCCGACATTCGTGACGCCAACATCGCGGCCTTCCGGGCCGGCTGGAACTTCGGTGAGACGACCGAGACCTTTGCCGTCTCCTATGAGATCAAGCCCGCACCGATGCGCAGTGGCACCTACCGCAACATCTCCGGCAACCTCGCACTCAGCTATGGCCTGGTGGCCTCGTCAGTCCAGTCGGGACTGCCGCTCTTCCTGGGCGCCTACCCCATCACCCCCGCATCCGACATCCTCCACGAGCTGAGCAAGCACAAGCGCTTCGGGGTGACGACGTTCCAGGCTGAAGACGAGATTGCGGGCATCGGTGCCGCGCTCGGCGCCTCGTTCGGCGGCGCGCTCGGGGTGACCTCCACATC
>JACCZJ010000296.1 GCA_013696065.1 Nocardioidaceae bacterium | reverse complement strand
GGGAGGCGCTCATGCAGGCACTGCTGGCAGAGCTTTCTCGCCGCCGAGCCGATGAGCTCGACCGCGGAGTGACCTTGGTCGGCCCGCACCGCGACGACCTGCTGCTCAGTCTCGGGCCCTTGCCGGTGCGCGGCTACGCGAGCCATGGTGAGGCGTGGTCATTCGCGCTGGCGCTGCGCCTCGCCGCCTTCGAGCTGCTGCGAGCCGACGGTGACGACCCAGTGCTGATCCTCGACGATGTGTTCGCCGAACTCGACGAGGTACGGCGGCGCCACCTTGCCGACGTGGTGGCCAAGACAGAGCAAGTGATCGTCACCGCGGCGGTGCGTGCCGACGTACCCGCTGAGCTGGTCGAGCAGCAGTTCGACGTACGCGACGGTGGTGTCACTCGTGTCTGAGCCAGCTGCGGGCTCGAACCTGCCTGAGGAACAAGCTGGGTCCAACCCGCCTCAGTCGCATGAGCCGACGGGCCTCGACCTCGCCCGCGCGACAGCTGCTGCCATGCGGGGTCTAGCCAAAATCCGGCCGCGTTCCGAGACAGGTCGCGCCCGGCGGGGCAAGACCACTGAGCTTTCCGGCGCTCATCCCGATGGCCGCGACCCCATGCTGCTGAGCGCCGCGGTCGAGCGGTTGGTGACCGACAGCGGCTGGTCGGCTGACGTGGCGGTGCACGCCGTGTTCGCACGCTGGCCCGAGATCGTCGGGTCCGATGTGGCGGAACACTGCAGCCCGGAGAGCTATCAAGACGGACACCTCACGATCCGGACCGACTCGACGTCGTGGGCGACCCAGCTGCGGTTGCTCGCCCCCAACGTCGTACGCCGGATGAACGACGAGTTGGGCGACGGCACCGTGCTACGCATCGATGTGCAAGGACCTGTTGCTCCCTCGTGGCGCCGCGGCCGCCGTTCGGTGCGCGGAGCCCGTGGCCCTCGCGATACCTACGGGTAGCAAGGGGCGAAGGCGATCCCTTGAGGGCTCGCAGGTCAAGACGAGCCACTTTTCGACGTATAGGGAGTAGGGCGCACCCCTGACAGCGGCTCAGAGAGCGACTCCAAGGCTGTGGAGAGCACTTCTCACCAGCTTCGAGCCTGGTTTTGCCCGAAGGTCGGCCCGTGTATGGCGTCTCCCGGCCTATACTGGGTGAAGTAGACCCCAGCCGCCTCGTCGCCAGCGAGACCTCACCTCAAGCCATTCGAGCTTGTCAGTGAATCGCGTCCGACTAGCGGCTTTTGGCTGAGTACACCTGGAGGACTCTCGAGTGAAGCCTGACGACGATCAGACGGCATCGCAACCCGCTGACCCCGCTGAGGCTTCGCCCTCCGCTCCATCGCCATCGTCTGGCCCCTCCAAGTTCTCGTCGGCCACCGTCGCCTCAGACCAGACATACGACGCGTCGGCGATCCAGGTGCTCGAGGGACTCGAGGCGGTCCGCAAGCGCCCCGGCATGTACATCGGCTCGACAGGGGAGCGCGGTCTGCACCACCTCGTGTGGGAAGTCATCGACAACGCTGTCGACGAAGCGCTGGCCGGCTACTGTGACCGCGTCGAGGTCACCTTGCAGGAGGACGGAGGGGTGCGCGTCGTCGACAACGGACGGGGCATCCCCGTCGACGAGCATCCGATCGAGAAGAAGCCGGCCGTCACCGTCGTATTGACCGTGCTCCACGCCGGCGGCAAGTTCGGCGGCGGGGGCTACAAAGTCTCTGGTGGCCTGCACGGCGTCGGTGTCAGTGTCGTCAACGCCTTGAGCGAGCGGCTCACGGTCGAGGTCAAGCGCGACGGCTACCGCTGGGAGCAGTCCTTTGTGTATGGCGAGCCGACCGGTCCGCTCGTACGCCATGAACCAACCGACGAGACTGGCACCGCCTTGACCTTCTGGGCCAGTCGCACCATCTTCGAGACCACTGACTACTCGTTTGAGACGGTTGCCAGCCGGTTTCGCGAGATGGCGTTCCTCAACAGAGGTCTCGAGATCGTGGTTCGCGACGAGCGTCCCGAGCACACCGAAGGTGTCCTCGAAGCGGTCGAGGACTCCACCATCTCGGCCGACGTCGATGGCGGCCCCGCCGGCATACACGCGGGTGCGGGCGGTGGCAGCACGCTGGAGCGGCGTTTTCGGTATGAAGCTGGGCTGGTCGACTACGTGGAGCATCTCAACTCGACCAAGGACCCCGCTCATCGCAGCATCATCGCCTTCGAGGCGGGCAACGACTCCGCTGGCATGAGCCTCGAGGTCGCGATGCAGTGGAACATCAGCTTCACCGAGTCGGTCCACACCTTCGCTAACACCATCAACACCCACGAGGGCGGCACCCACGAAGAGGGTTTCAGATCGGCGCTCACGTCCACGGTCAACAACTGGGCGGAGGAGTGGGGGCTGATCAAGAAGCGCGAGGACCGGCTCTCCGGTGACGATGTCCGCGAGGGCCTGACCGCGATCATCTCGGTCAAGCTGGCCGAGCCGCAGTTCGAGGGTCAAACCAAGACCAAGCTGGGCAACACCGAGGCCAAGTCGTTTGTGCAAAAGATCGTCAATGACCAGTTGGGCGAATGGTTCGAAAAGAATCCGGGCGAGGGCCGCGACGTCATCCGCAAGTCGATCGCAGCGGCCGCGGCGCGTCTTGCGGCCCGGAAGGCGCGCGACCTTGCCCGCAACCGCAAGGGACTCCTGGGTGGTGGCGGTCTGCCAGGGAAGCTCGCCGACTGCCAGTCCACCAACCCCGACGAGTGCGAGCTCTTCATCGTCGAAGGTGACTCCGCTGGTGGCTCGGCCAAGGGTGGTCGGGACCCGCGAGTTCAAGCGATCCTGCCGATCCGCGGCAAGATCTTGAACGTCGAGAAGGCGCGGATCGACCGTGTGCTTGCCAACACCGAGGTGCAGGCCATCATCTCGGCGCTCGGGACAGGCATCCAGGAAGACTTCGATGCCGCCAAGCTCCGCTATCACAAGATCGTGATGATGGCCGACGCCGACGTCGACGGCCACCATATCCAGACGCTGCTGTTGACGTTGCTGTTCCGCTTCATGAAGCCCCTGATCGAGGGCGGCTACGTCTACCTGGCGAGGCCCCCGCTGTACCGGCTCAAGTGGAACAACCCGCA
>JACCZJ010000284.1 GCA_013696065.1 Nocardioidaceae bacterium | reverse complement strand
GTATGACCATTCGCAGGCCGGTCGGGTGGTCGACGTCTCGGCGCAGAGGCGCCCGCAGCAGATCGAAGTAGTGCTCCCAATCCCAGAACGGGCCGGGGTCCCAGTGCATGCCCGGCACAGAGGCGGGGGCGGGGCCCGGGATCTGGTCGTGGCCGATGATGTGGGCGCGATCGAGCGGGATGTCATAGCGGTTTGCCAGGTATCGCACGAGTCGTGCGGAAGTGCGGTACATCGCCTCGGTGTACCACTCGCCGTTCTGACCGGCATACCCCTCGTGTTCGAGGCCGATCGAGTGCATGTTGACGTACCAGTTGCCCGCGTGCCAGGCCACGTTCTTCGGGCGTACGTTCTGGGCGATGTGACCATCGGACGAGCGCAACGTGTAGTGCCAGCTGACGTACTCGGGGTCCTGAACCAGCGCCAACGTGTTGTCGTAGCTCGTCTCGGTGTCATGGATGACGATGTAGTCGATGTTCATGTCTCGGGGTCGACGTGCGAGGTCATGGTTGCCATACGCATACGGGTCGGGCTCGCCATACCACTCGTACGGCGCCGGGACCCATTCGCAGGCGAGCCGCTCAGGGCAATCGGTGGCAACACTTGCGTTGACTCGCAACTCCAGGGCCGCCAGCTGGTCACGACGAGGCCGTATGTCGCCTTGGGCCGGCAGTCTCACCCGCTCGCCATCGTCGGCGACCCGCGACTCCCCCTGGCTGAGCGTCGTGAAGACATCCTCGGCGAACCGCCTTGCCGTCGAGGCGTCGGCCGCTCCGCTGTAGCGCGCCACCGCGGCATACCACCGACCCACATCAGTCTCCTCGCCAAGGGCGAGTCCGAGCCGGCGCTGGTAGTGAGCCAGGATCGCGGCCCCGCCACAAACGTTGGCGGCGGGGCTGGTGCGCAGCTGTCGCGGGTTCAAGCCGGTGAGGTCAGCCGCGAGTTGCAGGGTGCGCAGCGATTCGGGCCGGCTCTGCGCGCGCGGCGCGCCCTCACCTCTGTCCCTGCGACGGTCAGGCAGTCGTACGTCCGTCAGGTGCATGGGCCCGTAGCCGCCGGACACGCTCCGCTCCCCGTCGTGATGGTCCCAGCGCGACTCGAGGTATGACACGGCTAGCAGCAGATCCCGCGGGACGCCGTACTCACGCGCCGCCGCCGCGAAGTCGTCTGCCCGCTCGGATTTGGGCTTGGCGGCGTCGGTCGACAAGGTGGTGCACTCGGCGCGCGTCGTCGAGGTGGTGGGTGCCGGCGTCGCCGACGTGGGCGAGACCAGACTGGCACCGCTCAGAGTCAACCCCATGGCGGCGACGAGCAGGATCAGCGGGCGAGGTGAGTTGAGTCGCATCGTTTGGTCTCCCGGTCCGCGAGCAGGGTGCCTCCTGACCCAACTCCTGCGCGTCTCTGCCGTCAAGTGCTCCCGGACATGTGGCGCAGCTGCGTTCCGCGGGCGGCCGGTGATGCGGTGGCGGCGAAGCGTCGTACGGTAAGTCTTATGAGCGAGCAGACGAGCGGCGCGGCCGAGCCGGCATTCGGTGACGAAGACTTCCGGATCGAAAAGGACACGATGGGCGAGGTCAGGGTGCCGAAGTCGGCACTGTGGCGGGCCCAAACCCAACGAGCGGTGGAGAACTTCCCGATCTCCGGGCGCTACATCGAGCCCGCCCACATCCACGCGTTGGCGCTCACCAAAGCAGCCGCAGCTCGCACCAACGCCGAGCTCGGCGTGCTGGAGCAAGATGTCGCCGACGCGATCGTGGAGGCGGCAACTGAAGTGGCCGACGGCAAGCACGACGACCAGTTCCCCATCGACATCTTCCAGACCGGCAGTGGCACGTCCAGCAACATGAACACCAATGAGGTGATCGCCTCTCTTGCGACGGCGTCCCTCGGACGCGACGTGCACCCCAACGACCATGTCAACGCCAGCCAGTCCAGCAACGACACCTTCCCCACCTCGATTCATGTGGCGGCTACCCGTGCGATCACTCAGGACCTGATTCCCGCGCTCGAGCACCTCGCCGAGACTCTCGAGTCCAAGTCGT
>JACCZJ010000229.1 GCA_013696065.1 Nocardioidaceae bacterium | reverse complement strand
CACTTACCAGCTGCTCTTGGTGATGCCAGGAAGCTCGCCTCTGTGCGCCATCACGCGCAAACAGATACGGCAAAGCCCGAACTTGCGGTAGACCGACTTCGGTCGACCACAGCGCTGGCAGCGTGTGTAGGCCCGGACAGCGAACTTTGGTTTGCGCGCTGCCTTGACCCGAAGGGATGTCTTGGCCATCAGTTCTCCTTGCTCTGCATCTTCATCGCTCCGCGAAAGGGAAGCCCAGGTGCCTCAGCAACGAGCGCCCCTCTTTGTCGTTGGTGGCGGTGGTGACGACCGTGATGTCCATGCCGCGCTGCCGGTCGATCTTGTCTTGGTCGACCTCATGGAACATAACCTGTTCGGTGAGGCCAAACGTGTAGTTGCCCTTGCCGTCGAACTGCTTGGGCGACAGTCCACGGAAGTCGCGGATACGGGGAAGCGCCAGGCTGAGCAGACGATCCAAAAATTCCCACATCCGGTCACCCCGCAGGGTCACGTGGGCGCCGATCGGCATACCCTCGCGCAACTTGAACTGGGCGATGGACTTGCGAGCCCGAGTGACTTGCGGCTTCTGGCCGGTGATCACGGTCAGGTCACGTACTGCGCCCTCGATCAGCTTGGAGTCGCGAGCCGCCTCCCCCACACCCATGTTGACCACGATCTTGGTCAGACCGGGGACCTGCATGACGTTGGCATATCCGAACTCGTCCTTCAGGGCGGGCAGGATTTCGTCGCGGTAGCGGGACTTGAACCGCGGCACCGGGCGCACCGTGGGGTGGGAAGGCTGGGCGGCAGCCGCCTCGGTCATTGCTTCGTCAGTGGTGGTCGTCATCAGATCTCCTCACCGTTCTTGGTGGCTGTCCGCACGCTGCGGTGGGCGGCGTAGGTGGAGCCGTCGGAGCGGGTCTTGGTGACGTCGACGCGCTTGGCGCTGACGCGGGTCGGGACCTTCTTCCCGTCCACCTCGGCGAGGAGCATCACGTTGGAGGCGTGGATCGGCGCCTCTTGCGTGATGATTCCGCCGGTCGTGCCGGCGCGTCCACCTTGGTTGACGAGCTTGGTGTGCCGCTTGACGCGGTTGACACCCTCGACAATGACCCGCTGGTGCGCGGTGAGCACGGCGATGACCTTGCCTTCGGCGCCCTTGTCCTTGCCTGCGATGACGCGTACGACGTCACCCTTCTTGATGCTCAGCTTCCTCGCCATCACAGCACCTCCGGGGCAAGCGAAATGATCTTCATGAAGCGCTTCTCGCGAAGCTCACGGCCCACTGGGCCGAAGATGCGCGTACCGCGTGGCTCCCCGTCAGCGCGCAAGATCACCGCGGCGTTCTCGTCGAAGCGAATGTAAGAGCCGTCGGCGCGGCGGCGTTCCTTGACGGTCCGCACCACCACCGCTTTGACGACATCGCCCTTTTTGACGTTGCCGCCAGGGATGGCGTCTTTGACTGTGGCGACGATCACGTCACCTATGCCGGCGTAGCGTCGACCCGAGCCGCCGAGCACACGGATGCACAAAATCTGCTTGGCACCGGTGTTGTCGGCGACCTTGAGTCGCGACTCCTGCTGGATCATCGAATGTCTCCTACTTCGCCTTCTCGATTACCTCGACCACTCGCCAGCGCTTGGTGGCCGACAGTGGACGGGTCTCCATGATCAAGACCCGGTCACCGATGCCGCACTGGTTCTGCTCGTCGTGCGCCTTGAGCTTGCTGGTGCGACGCAGCACCTTGCCGTATAAGGCGTGCTTCACGCGATCTTCGACGGACACCACGATCGTCTTGTCCATCTTGTCGCTCACGACGAGACCCTCACGGGTCTTGCGTCGATTGCGCTCAGCAGTGGTCACGGTCTCTTCTCCACTCGGTGGTGCGATGTCACTCATTCGGTCTCCTCGTCATCCGTCGTCACAACCTCGGTAATCCCGAGCTCGCGCTCGCGCATGATCGTGTAGATGCGGGCGATTTCACGCCGGACTGCCCGCAGGCGCCCGTGCGACTCGAGCTGACCGGTAGCGGACTGGAAACGTAGGTTGAACAGCTCTTCTTTGCCCTCGCGCAACTTCTCTTCGAGGGAGTCGTTGTCGAGGTGACGCAGCTCAGCTGCGGTCGTGGTGGCCATCAGAGATCACTCGCCTCACGGCTCACGAAGCGACACTTCATGGGCAACTTGTGCATGGCGCGGCGCAATGCCTCACGTGCAATGGGCTCGGGTACGCCGGAAAGCTCGAACATGACGCGCCCGGGCTTGACGTTGGCAATCCACCATTCAGGTGAACCCTTACCGGAACCCATGCGGGTCTCAGCAGGCTTCTTGGTCAGCGGGCGGTCGGGATAGATGTTGATCCAGACCTTGCCACCGCGCTTGATGTGGCGGGTCATCGCAATACGAGCGGACTCGATCTGGCGGTTGGTCACATAGTGCGACTCGACCGCCTGAATCCCGAACTCGCCGAAAGTCAGCTTGGTGCCCCCCTTGGCGGCGCCGGTGCGTTTGGGATGGTGCTGCTTGCGGTGCTTGACCCTTCGAGGAATCAGCATGGTCAGCTCTCCTGTCCGGTGGTCTCAGCCGGACCGGCCGCAACGGCAGTGGCGACACGGTCGTCGGCCGCGGGAAGCTCGGCGGCTGGCGCATCGGGGCGTCGCTCGCCGCGCTCCGGCGCCCGGTCACTGCGACGTGCGCGCGCGGGGGGGCGGTTCCGGTTGCCGGCCTGGGCAAGAGCAGCCGCCTGGGCCTCACGCTCGGCGCGGGTACCCGCGACCTCGCCCTTGTAAATCCACACCTTGACGCCGATGCGACCGAACGTGGTCTTGGCCTCGTAGAAGCCGTAGTCGATGTCGGCCCGCAGCGTGTGGAGAGGGACCCGTCCTTCGCGGTAGAAGTCAGAGCGAGACATCTCAGCGCCACCGAGTCGCCCAGAGCACTGGATGCGGATGCCCTTGGCACCGGAGCGAATCGACGTCTGGATCGCCTTGCGCATGGCGCGGCGGTAGGCGACGCGGCTCGAGAGCTGCTCGGCCACACCTTGGGCGACGAGCTGAGCGTCCACCTCGGGATTGAGAACCTCGCGGATGTTGAGTTTGACCTGCTTGCCGGTCATCGTCTCGAGGTTCTCTCGGATTCGATCTGCCTCGGCTCCGCGGCGACCGATCACGATGCCGGGACGTGCGGTATAGATCGTCACCGAGACACGGTCGCGGGTGCGCTCGATCTCAACGCGGCTGATACCTGCCCGATCCATGCCCTTGCCGAGCAGCTTGCGGATCTCGACGTCTTCGCCGACGTACGACTTGTAGAGCTTGTCGGCATACCAACGGCTCTTGTGGTCCGTCGAGATACCGAGACGGAACCCGTGCGGGTTGACCTTCTGGCCCATTAGCGGGCACCTCCGGTGGTCTTGTTGGTGACTACGTCGGCGGGCTGCACGACCACCGTGATGTGGCTGGTGCGCTTGAGAATGCGCGTCGCGCGCCCTTGGGCACGCGGACGAAAGCGCTTCAACGTCGGACCCTCATCGACCGTGGCTTTGCTGAGGACCAGAGTTGCTCGGTCGAGGCCCTCGGTGGTGGTCGCGTTGGAGATGGCACTTTCGAGCACCTTGTAGACGACCTCGCTGGCAGCCTGCGGGGCGAAACGCAGCGTGGCCAGGGCGTCGTCGACGGGCGCGCCTCGCACCATGTCGACGACGCGGCGC
>JACCZJ010000198.1 GCA_013696065.1 Nocardioidaceae bacterium | reverse complement strand
CCTCCACTCGTGGCAGTCGTCGTTCGGCAGTCTCGACCTGCAGAGCTCGCTGGTTGGACACGGTCGCCGGCTGGCGCTACAGGGCTTGTCGATGGCTCTCGCCGACGGACGCCCGGACGTGGTGTTCGAGTGGTCGGAGCGGGCACGCGCGTTGGCGAGCCGGGTTTCGCCTGTTCGTCCCCCGGCGCACCCTGAGGCGGCGGCCAATCTCGCGGAGCTACGGCAGCTGCAGGCCGAGATCCTCGGCTCCGAGACCGGCGGGGGTGCTCCCGCGGCGCTGCTCCGAAAAGCGCGGCAGCTCAGCGGGCGCATCCGGCAGCGTGCGTGGTACGACGCGGGCTCTGGCCTCGTGACCGAGCCAGTAGGTCTGCCAGAGATTCAAGGAGCGCTCTGGTCAGCTGATGGTGCACTCGTCTGCTACCTCGTCGGCGATGGGCAACTGCACGCCTTGGTGGCAGTGGGGGATTCAGTGCAGCTTTCTCGGCTCTGCTCGATGGGTGACGTGGAGGGACTTTTGACGGGCATGCAAGCCGATCTGGAAGTCGCAGCGGGGCGTCTCCCGGCGGCGATGCTGGCGGCTGTCCACGCCGCCCTGAGACGACGACTTGACCGCCTTTGCGACATCTTGGTAACCCCTCTGCTTGGCCTGGTCGCGGACCGACCGCTCGTGGTGGTCCAGGCGGCGTCGCTGTCCGGTGTTCCATGGTCGATCTTGGCGCCGCTCGTGGGCCGCCCCCTGACCGTTCCGCGGTCCGCCACATCGTGGCTTAGTTCACGAGCGGGCAGCATCAGACCTCAGACTGCCGGCTTCGTGGCGGGGCCTCGGGTGGTTCGAGCGGCTGAGGAGGTGAAGCGCTCGGCCGAGGCATGGTCGAACCCGGCTGTGCTGACTGGCTCCGACGCACACTGCGCCACGGTCAGTCAGGTCGCATCCCAGGTCGACGTGCTGCATGTGGCCGCGCATGGTCGCCATACTGCTGACAACCCCTTGTTCTCGGGGTTGGAACTGGTGGACGGGCCGTGGTTTGGCTATGACATCGACCAGCTCGAATCCATCCCCTCGACCGTGGTGTTGTCGGCGTGCGAGCTCGGGCGTTCGTCGGTTCGATGGGGCGAGGAGACGATCGGTATGACGGTGGCCTGGCTGCACGCCGGGTCTCGTTGCGTCATCGCCGCCCCGGCCAGCGTGAATGACGACGCCGCGTGCGAACTGCTGGCCACCACACACGCAAGGCTCGCGGCCGGCTTGCGGCCGAGCGAGGCGCTGGCCGCCGCGGCTGAGCAGCTCCAGTCTCCGGCGCCGGCGCCCTTCTTATGCTTTGGCGCGGGCTGGTGACCGCGGTGTCACCCCCAGGGGCTGTGGTGATCATGGATCAGCCTTACACCTCGGACGCCGGCCATCCCGAAAGGGTGCGCCAATTCTCGGCTCCTCTGATCGCCTTGCTGGGTTGCTCGCTGGGGTTGTGCTGCGTTGTGAGCCTGGTGGACGTTCTGCGCTACCTCAACGCACTGATCGAGCTGGACGATCGGGTCATCGGGTGGGTTGGCGCGGCCTCGATGTTGTCCTTGGTTGTCGCGGCGGGGGTGATCTTCCTTTCGGGTCGAGTGGGATCTGGCCCGGCGCTGACGCTCAGTGTCGTCGCCGGGCTCGTCGGGCTGACACTCGCGGATGACCTCGCCAACGGGCCGCGACTGGCGCTGAGCTTGTTGCTCCTCGGCGTCGGCAGCGGTGGTCTTGTCGCCGGTTCCCTCTGTATGGCGATGGAGCTCCCACGTGGCTGGGCGCGAACCACGGTGCTGGCTTGGAGTCTGCCGATCACCCTGGCCTGGCCGGTGCTGGCCTGGTTCTCGAACCGAGGCAGCATGGCGGACGTCGCGTTGACCCTGCACCCGGCGGGGTGGCTTGTCGCCGTGGTGGCAGTGGCGATCACGACCTGGGCCATAGGCACCATGCTCCTCAGCCCCGATCGGTTGACTGCCTCGCCAGGCGAGCCTTGGCAGGACGCCTGGTCGGTGCTCCTCTTGGCCTGTGGTGTCGCCCTGTTGATGGTGATGTTGCTTGGATTCGACTCCGGCATCGGTCCAACCTGGCTGCGCCCCGTCGTGATCGTGACAGCATGTCTTACAGCCGCCGGATGGGTCTGGGTCAGCTGGCTCATTCCCGACGCCCGAGCGCGGCCGGCGGT
>JACCZJ010000190.1 GCA_013696065.1 Nocardioidaceae bacterium | reverse complement strand
ACATCGGCCACTTCGACAACGAGCTCGACATGGCAGGCCTGGAGGCGGTGCCTGGCATCCAGCGCAAGACCGTCAAGCCCCAGGTCGACCTGTGGACCTTCCCCGACGGGCCCACCATCATCGTGCTCAGCGAGGGTCGCCTGATGAATCTCGGCAACGCGACCGGTCACCCGTCCTTCGTGATGTCCAACTCCTTTACCAATCAGGTCTTGGCTCAGATCGAGCTCTACACGAAGACCAAGGACTATCCGACAGGCGTTTACGTGTTGCCCAAACACCTGGACGAAGAGGTGGCCCGCTTGCACCTGAAGGCGCTTGGGGTCTCCCTCAGCACATTGACCGCTGAGCAAGCCAAGTATCTCGGCATCCCCGTGGAAGGGCCCTTCAAGTCCGACGCCTACCGCTACTGACAGGCGGGGGAATGTCGGCTTGACCCCTGCGGGCGTCTCCACAACGTAGGCTGCATTCAGCGGTCAATGACGCCGATACCGGCAAGGGCGAAGGAGTTTCGTGGAACCTGTGCGGCCCCACCGGGGCAAGGTGCTCGTCGTCGATGATGACTCGTCGCTGTCTGAAATGCTGACCATCGTGTTGCGGAACGAGGGCTTTGAGCCACGGGTGTGCGCGACCGGCGACAGGGCCTTGGCTATCGTCCGAGACTTCCGCCCCGACATCGTGCTGCTCGACTTGATGCTGCCGGGCAAGGACGGAGTCGATGTATGCCGGGAGATCCGAGCCGAGTCTGGTGTGCCGATCATCATGCTGACCGCCAAGAGCGACACGGTGGATATCGTCGTCGGCCTCGAGTCTGGCGCTGACGACTATGTCATCAAGCCCTTCAAACCCAAGGAGCTCGTTGCGCGACTGCGGGCCAGGCTGCGCAAGTTCGAGGAGTCGGCCCCGGAGTCCCTTGAGATAGGTGACCTGCTGATCGACGTGGCGGGTCACAGTGTCAAACGAGGAGCTGAGTCGCTCTCGTTGACGCCACTGGAGTTCGACCTTCTCGTCTGCCTCGCCCGCAAACCCTGGCAGGTCTTCACCAGAGAGGTGTTGCTCGAGCAGGTCTGGGGCTACCGCCACGCCGCCGATACGCGCTTGGTCAACGTGCACGTTCAACGCTTACGCAGCAAGGTCGAGCTCGACCCCGAAGATCCGCACATCGTCATGACCGTGCGTGGTGTCGGATACAAGGCCGGCGAGGCGACGGGCGGCTGATCGCCGATGTCGGCCCACGCCGTGGCGCCCCTGGCCCCGTTACGCAGTCTGCTCCATCTGTGGCGGCGGTCTATCCAGGCCCGGGTGGTTATCGGCACGCTCACTTTGTCGACAGTGCTGGCGCTGCTGGCAGGGTGGGTGATGCTGCGACAAATCACCGATGGGGTCCTCGACAGCAAGCGTGAGGCTGCCTTGTCGCAGGCTGCGGCCGGGTTCGCGGCTGCCCAGTCGCGACTGGACAGCGCTCCTGACATCGATCCGCTCGATGTCGGCGCGGTGCTCAACCCGCTGCTCGACCTGCTCGCACCCCGCTCGGAGGCGGTCGACGACTACGGCATTGTCGCGCTGGGTCCCGCCTCGTTGACGGGGTCAGCGGCAGAGGGGGGCTTGCTGGAGGCGGGTCTGCAGTTCGATGCGGAGGCCTCGATTCCCCAAGATCTGCTCGAAAAGGTGCGCTCGACCGAAGGCAGCTGGCGCGCCTACACCTCGCTTCACCCCGCCAACCCTGACCTCCCCACCCAGCCGGCTCTGGTCGTCGGCTCCCAGATCCGGGTGCCGCCCAGCGTCGACCAGACGACCGGCAGAACCTACGCGCTTTTCTACATGTTCCCGCTGCAAGAGCAACGAGATACCCTGTCTGTGGTTCGGAGTGCTCTCATCACCACGGGGGCGGTCCTGGTGTTGTTGCTGGGCACGATCGCCTGGCTGGTCACCCGCCAGGTAGTCACACCCGTGAGGTTGGCTCGCAGTATCGCCGAGCGGCTCGCCAGTGGCCGACTCGAAGAACGCATGCACGTGCGCGGCGAAGATGACATCGCCCGGCTCGGGTTGTCTTTCAATCAGATGGCGAGCAGCCTGCAGTCGCAGATCCGCCAACTGGAGGAGTTGTCGAGACTGCAACGGCGATTCGTGGCCGATGTCAGTCACGAGCTGCGAACTCCCCTGACCACGGTGCGGATGGCTGCCGACGTCTTGCATGACGCGCGTCAGAACTTCGATGCTGCCACCGCGCGGTCGGCGGAGCTGCTGCAGGCCGAGCTGGACCGGTTCGAGCTCTTGCTGTCCGATCTGCTCGAGATCAGCCGGTTCGACGCGGGAGCTGCTCACCTCGACCTCGGCGATGTCGATGTGCGTGAGGTCGTGAGTCGGGTGATCGAGGCGTCCTCGGCGTTGGCGGCCGATCGAGGCTCAGAGCTGACCGCCATACTGCCCGCGACGCCCTGTTCGGTCGAGGCTGATGCTCGTCGGTTGGACCGCATCCTGCGCAACCTTGTGGTCAACGCCATCAACTACGGCGAGGGCCGGGGTGTCGAGATACAGGTAGCCAGCACCGTAGAGGCGGTTGCGGTAACCGTGCGCGACAACGGTGTGGGGCTCAAGCCGGGGGAGGCGACCATGGTCTTCAACCGCTTCTGGCGAGCCGACCCCGCCCGGGCCCGCTCACGTGGTGGGACGGGCTTGGGCTTGTCGATTGCCATCGAAGACACCTCGCTGCACGGGGGGAAGCTCGAGGCATGGGGTCGGCCTGGCGTGGGTTCGGTGTTTCGCGTCGTGCTGCCGCGTCGTGCCGGGGGCGAGTGGGGCCAACCGCCCCTTCCGCTCAAGCCGCTCGGCGTGGACAACGTGGCTGCCGTGGGCGCCCCCTATGCGCGGTTCTCCGGATCTTCGAGGGCGCGATGAGGCCCCGGCCCCGTCTGATCACGGTGCTCTGGGCGTTGGTCCTATCAAGTTTGTTGGCGGCGTGCGTGTCCATACCGGAGAGTTCCGAGGTGCAAGCTGGGCGAGGAATGAGCGCTCCCGAGGGAGCAGAGCTGATCAACAACTTCCCCCCCGGCCCGGCTCCCGGCCAGAGCAAGTTGGAGGTCGTGCAAGGTTTCTACGCAGCCATGCTCGCCTACCCACAGAACTCGGCCATCGCCCGAGAGTTCTTGGCCCCCAAGGCGGCTGCGACCTGGACACCGGAGGGGCTGCACGTCTACGAAGAACAAGAGCTGGTGGACAACGAGCGCAGTATTTCCCTCTTGGCCCGGTTGATCGGGAAGGTCGACGATCGAGGGTCCTGGAAGTCGCTCCAGCCAGCCGGAGTGGGCGTCACCACCAACCTGCGGCTGAGGCAGGTGGAACGCGAGTGGCGCATTGTGAACCCTCCAGCAGGGACGTATGTGAGCCGTGAGTATTTCGACCGCTACTACGCTCCGTTCTCGCTGTACTTCATGGATGCGACTCGAACGGTTCTGACGCCCGATCCGGTCTACGCACTGCTGGGAGACACGACGGCCACCGCTCTCGTGTCCGGGCTGCTCAAGGGGCCGACGAAGCATCTGGCTGCCGTGTTGTCAGTCAGCACTCCTGGTGAGACGCAAGTGGATATTTCTGTGTCGACGTCGCCGGCCGGGGTCGCCGACGTCCCGTTGAGCCCTGACTTCTTGCAGCTGTCACCCGAGGACCGTCAGCTGTTCGCGGTGCAGCTGACCTGGACGCTACGTCAGATTCCTCAGATCGAGCAGATCACCTTGAGTGTTGATGGCAGCGAGATCGAGGTGCCTGGGGTCGGCAAGGTTATCGGTGTCGATGAGTTCGCGGGGTTCGACCCGGCCGGATTCGCGTCCAGCCAGACGCTGTTCGCTCTCGGACACACGGGGCTCGTCGAGGTAACCGAGGACGCCAGCTCGCCAGTGTCCGGCGCGCTGGGGGAGAGTGGGGTCCTGCGCTCCGCGGCCGTCAGTGTTACCGGGACGTTGGGAGCTTCGGTGCTGGCAAACGGTGGCTCGGTGGTAGTCGACAGCATTGCCGGCGCTGGCGCCGGCAACGACGTTGACGAGATGGGGGGCACGTGGTTCAGCAACGGTACTGAGCTGCTCAAACCCACGTGGGATGTCAACGACGTGTTGTGGTTGGTCGACCGAACC
>JACCZJ010000180.1 GCA_013696065.1 Nocardioidaceae bacterium | reverse complement strand
CGCCCGGCCCGTGCCGATATCTCGTGCCCTCATGACGGCACTGAGGGCACGGGACTAACGCTCGGGCCGGCGAAAACGCCCCGCAGCGATTCCGGTTTCTTGAGCAGCCACCCCGGCAACCGACGATACTTTCGTCGGCGTCGACAACAAGGAGACCCCCATGGCAGGCATGATCCAAAGGAGCTTCGACAGCCCCGAAGAAGTACGGCCCTTCGAAGAGGGCTCGGGCCAGCTCGAGCTGATCAACCTCGACGGCGCTCCCGTCGGGCGGGCCACCTTCCAGCCCGGCTGGCAGTGGTCCAAGCACGTCAAGCCCATCGCCGGCACCGACAGCTGCCAGGCAGCCCACATGGGCTATTTCATTTCCGGGCGAATGAAGATCGCGATGGACGACGGGGAAGAAGCAGAGTTCGGCCCCGGCGACCTCATGGTGTGCCCGCCCGGACATGACGCTTGGATCGTCGGCGATGAGACCTGCGTGGTCATCGACTGGCAGGGCTTCTCCGACTACGCCAAGCGCTCCTGACCCGGCTACAAGCACTGACGCGAGCCGCGGTCGGCGGCGCACGGTAAGGATACGAACGCCACCATCTCGACCTACCGCACGTTTCATTTCTCCGAGTGGCCGAGCTCCTTGCGGGGCGCCACCCGATCTCGCACCAGTCGCTTCACCGCAGAAGGCTCGGGAAACCCATCGGCCTTTCGGTCCCACACCACAACGTCGTCCACCCGGATGACGAAGACACCACCGCTCCCGGGGACAAGCGCGACGTGCCCGAGGTCGTCCTCGAAGGTGCTGAGCAGCTCTTGGGCGAGCCACGCCGCTCGGGCGAGCCACCGGCACTGCGTGCAGTACTCAATCGCTACCCGTGACTTCGGTGCCGACGTCTCGTGTCCGGGCTCGACCAACTCCAACCCCTCGGTTTCGATCAGACCCTGCTGCCCCAAGTCAAGCAGTCCGCTGACGATGACCTCCGCCGGTGGGCCGTATTGACCGCCCTCCGGGGCCGCCATCCGATTTCTGGGTCTTACCTCGCGCCCGAGTGGTGCCGAAGTCGGGTGCCCCGGACGGCACATTGAGGACGCCTCGTACTTCCAGGGCACTGAGGGCCTACGGACCCACGACCCTCGCAGGCGACGATCACGAAGAGACGACTCGCCTCGAGTGGCTCTCGACTGGCGTCGCCGATCTGATGGTCTGGAGCACGACGCAGTAGCGCTCCGTCAACTCGAGCAGCTTCTCCATAGCGTCGTCCTCTGCGTCGGTGTCGACGTCGAACCGAAGCCGGATGGCGCTGAAGCCGACCGGGGCCTCCTTGCTCACGCCCAGGGTGCCGCGAAAGTCGATGTCGCCCTCGACATGGACTGTGGCGTGGACCAGTTCGATACCGATCGCGGTCGACACCGCGCCGAGCGTCACCCCAGCACACGCAACAAGCGCCTCGAGCAGCATGTCGCCAGAGCACAGAAACGAGCCGTCCCCGCCGGTCGCCGGATGCAACCCGGCCTCGGCGATGGCTCGCCCCGTGTTCACCGAGCACGTCACTCCCTCGCCCACCATGCCCGACCTCTGGAGCGTCACCATCGCCTTGCTGGGGTCCTTTCGGTACGCCGCCTTCAGTGGTTGCTGTGCGGCTCGAAGGCCATTCGCGTCCATCGGGCTCCCGTCAGTTGAGCAATCAGCTCGAGACCGCCACACCGTGTTCGAAACCTGCCGCCGCGGCCGGGGATGACCTGTCCGAGAACATGTACCTGGGTAACGCCCACGGCGTGTCACCGAACGCCGGGACAGAGTCCTCGGACGACGCTTCGTGCCTCGTCAGCGTAACAGCGGCTCCCGCGGCCGCGCCGCCATACCTCGTAACCCGAGACCCCCTCTGAGGTGGACGTCGTACGCTGGCCAGAGACTACGGATACGGAGCATGCGTGGCATCGATCGACGGCGATGAGGGTGACCTGACCGAGGAGCAGCATCGAGCCATCGCTGCTGAGCTCGTCGCCCGTTGGGAAGCCGGCGAGTCGAAGTCCAGCCTCGAAGTCGAGTTCTGGGACGACCCGTCGAGCCACGGGAAGCGCTTCACGGCGTATGTCCGAAAGTGGTTGGAGCGCGAGACCGAACGGAAGTCCAGCCAGACAGAGCACATCGAACGACTCGAGGCGCTCCTGAGGGCGCAAGGCGTCAGCCCGACGGAGGCCGGTGACCTCGACGAGGAGTTTCGGCTTCTAGCGAAAAGTCGGGAGTCCGCACTTGCGGCTCTGCGCGTCTACAACGATCCACTCGCTGGATTCCGCACGGAGACCTTCATTGTTCTGATGGTGATCGCGTGGAACTCGCTGCTGCAGGCGATGCTCGAGCGTGACGGCATCGACTACTTCGGGCGCGACCACAAGGGCAAGCAGGTTCTCGTCGATGGAAGGCCAAGGGTTCAGGACACCTGGTCCCTCGTGCAGCTGGCCCTGCCTGAGGCCCACAGGGTGGCACTGCGTTCGAACCTCGATTTCTTCCTGAAGTTGCGCCACCTGATCGCCCATCGCTACCTGCCGGCCCTAGACGTTCAGATCGTGGGCGAGGCGCAGGCGATGCTTCTCAACTTCGAGAACATGCTCATCGAACAGTTCGGCGTTGAGAGCGCTCCCC
>JACCZJ010000121.1 GCA_013696065.1 Nocardioidaceae bacterium | reverse complement strand
GTCCTGCACCTGGCTGATCGCAGAGACTGGGTGCCCGTTGGCATCTTCGATCACCGACGTGGTGACGGCCACCCACACTGAACCTCCACCAGCATGCTGGAAGCGCTTCTCCACCTCGAATACGCGCTGATCTGTGGTGACGGCCTTGTCGATGTTGACCAGATCGGTGTCGCGGTCATCCGGATGAGTGAGGTCAGCCGTGGACATCGTCTTGAGTTCCTTCTCGGTGAAGCCGACCAGATGGCAGAAGGCAGTGTTGGCGCGCAAGTAGCGGCTGCTCTCGTTCGCCTTCAGGCTCAGCACTGCCATCCCGATCCCGGCGTTCTCGAACGCCAGCCGGAAGGCTTGTTCGTTCTCGATCAGCTGGTCCATCAGCTGGGCACGGTAGATCGCGATGCCGGCATGTGCGGCGTACATCTGCAAGATCTCGCGCTGAAATGGTCCAGGGCGCCGACGATCGTGTGGGAGATCGACCGACAGCACTCCGATCAGGTCGCCACCGGGCGAGTGCAGAGGCGCGAACAGTGCATCGTGGGGGTGCCAAGCGTCGGGGTCGTCGGACAGGTTGAGGTCAGGGATCCAGCCAGGCGATACGTCGGCAGGCATCCGTTCGTGCGGGACGAAGCGCAAACTGCCCCACCGCTCAGATGCAGCGAACTCGGCATCGAAGACAGCCCGCGGCTGCCGAACTCCGAGCAGCTGAGTCCGAGCCGCATCGCTGCCCGCCACAGCAATGCACTGCCACATGCCGTCGGATTGAAGATGGTTGATGCTGGCCACCTCGAAGCCGGCCACTTCGACGACCCCATCGACGACCCCTTGCAGGGTTTCGGCCAAACTGCCGCCGGCATTCAACCGCCCGACCAGCTCTTGGAGCTGACGCAGTTTCGAGATGTCCCAGAGGACTGGAGGAGTCATCAAGCACTTCGAACGGCTATGGCACCCGTGACGGCGTGACCTGATCTCAGGGGCAGGAAGACCAGTCTAAAACATTCGGGCTCGTCTGGGCGCGCGGCTCCTCGTCGTACGCCGTTTCGAGCCAGCATCGGGTCGTGACCACCAAGACGGGGAGGGTACATTGCGTGCCACCTCAAGGGTACGGGCAGCCGTCGAGCGGACTTATGGTGCATCTCGTGATAAAGGGTACAGCATTGACTTCATAGTTCCGCCCCGAGCACGGTTTCGAACGCCATACCACCACCCTCAATGTTAATCGGGCCGGGTTTTCCCGCCTGAACAGCCGCCTGGATGAGGCGGCCGGCGGAGCGGACCGCGTCGCCCGGCAACTAGCGAGTCAGGACTGCTCGAGGGTTTCTGACAGAGGCGAAGGTGCGATCCGATAGTCATTGCCGCCGGCCTTCTTTACCTCGTACATGGCCAGGTCCGCGCTATGGATGGCCTGCGCCGGCTCGGTGTGCTCGCGCACGGAGGCGATTCCGATGCTCATCGTGAGTCCCACGAACTCCCCGTTGACGAAGAGATCCACCAGGGTCGTGGTGAGCCGGTCTGCCAGCGCCTCCACGTCTGCGGCGTATGCCACCACCACGAACTCGTCGCCACCGAGACGCGCCACCATCCCCGCCGGCCCGACCCTATCGCTGAGTCGCTGCGCCGCAGAGATCAACACGAGGTCGCCGAACCCGTGACCACACCGGTCGTTGATCGCCTTGAATCCGTCAAGGTCGCAAAACAGCACGAAGGCCTGAGCTACTGCATCCGGATCAAATGTCATGTCGTGCAAGCAGTTGTAGAGCGCCCTGCGGTTGGCCAGCCCAGTCAGGCTGTCATGCAAGGCGTCCCGGGCCAGCGTTTCCAGCAGCGCCCTGCGCTGACCGATGTCCTGCACCTGGCTGATCGCAGAGACCGGGTGCCCGTTCGCATCTTCGATCACCGACGTGGTGACGGCCACCCACACGGAACCTCCGCCAGCATGCTGGAAGCGCTTCTCCAACTCGAAAACGCGCTGACCCGTCGTGACCGCCTTGTGAAGGTTCACGAGGTCGGTGTCAAGGTCGTCAGGGTGGGTGAGATCCCCCGCCGTCATCGCCTTGAGTTCCTTCTCGGTGTAGCCGACCAAGTGGCAGAAGGCAGTGTTGGCGCGCAAGTAGCGGCCGGTCTCATTGGCTGAAAGGCTCAGCACTGCCATCCCGATCCCGGCGTTCTCGAACGCCAGCCGAAAACCTTGCTCGTTCTCGATCAGCTGGTCCATCAGCTGGGCGCGGTAGATCGCGATGCCGGCATGTGCGGCGTACATCTGCAAGATCTCGCGCTGAAACTGCCCAGGGCGCCGGCGGTCATGTGGGAGATCGACCGACAGCACACCGATCAGGTCGCCACCGGGCGAGTACAGAGGCGCGAACAACGCATCCTGGGGGTGCCAAGCGTCGGGGTCGTCGGACAGGTTGAGGTCAGGCACCCAGCCCGGTGATAGGCCGGCAGGCATCCGTTCGTGCGGGACGAAGCGCAAACTCCCCCACCGCTCAGATGCAGCGAACTCGGCATCGAAGACAGCCCGCGGCTGCCGAACTCCGAGCAGCTGAGTTCGAGCCGCATCGCTGCCCGCCACAGCAATGCACTGCCACATGCCGTCGGATTGCAGATGGTTGATGACCGCCACCTCGAAGCCGGCCACTTCGACGACCCCATCGACGACTCCTTGCAGGGTCTCGTCCACGGTGCCGCCGGCGTTCAACCGCCCGACCAGCTCTTGGAGCTGACGCAGCTTCGAGATGTCCCACAGGACCGGAGTCGACATCAGAGACGACGACGGGCCATCGGAC
>JACCZJ010000163.1 GCA_013696065.1 Nocardioidaceae bacterium | reverse complement strand
GGCGGGGGCGGCGAGGCGGGCGGCACAGAGGCCACGGTTGGCGCCGGCTCGGTTATGAGCTCACCCGGTATGTCAACCGGGGCCCGTCCGTCAGCGAGCCGTCTCAGGGCCGACACCACGTCAGGCTCAGAAACCGTGGTGGATGGCCCGAAGGGGACGATGAGCGCGCCGTCGTACACGCGCTTGGCGACAAGAGCGGCGACGCGCGCCCGCCAGGAAGTGGGCCGTGACACCTCCGCGACACGGGACGCCGCCACCGTGACCCGTCCATCGCTCAGTCGACCACGATTGCGAACCTCGACTCGCTCGACGGATTGCCACGGGATGCCTGACCAAGTGCCGCCCATCCGCACCAGCAGGCCCGTGTCATCAGCGACCAGAATCGGACGACGGGCTCCAAACCACGCGAATGCGTGGATGACGGCAACCAGACCCACCCCGACAGCGATGAGCAGGGCGACCTCGTCGCCTGTCTGCCCGAACCGCCACAGGTAACCGGCGGACAACCCGATGGCCGTCAACGTGATCACCGCCATGAGCACCGCTCGGCGACGGATCGTGAGCTTCATCATTCCCCCTGCAAGGTTGCAATCACGTCATCGAGGTCGTCTGGCTTGATCAGCACGTCGCGAGCCTTCGAACCCTCCGAGGGGCCCACGATGCCGCGGCTTTCGAGGATGTCCATGAGGCGGCCGGCTTTGGCGAACCCGACGCGCAGTTTGCGTTGCAGCATCGACGTCGAGCCGAACTGCGTCGATACGACCAGCTCGACCGCCTGGCACACCAGATCAAGGTCGTCGCCGATGTCGTCGTCGAGGTCGCGCTTCGTCTGTTGCGGCGCCGCGACGTCGTCTCGATAGGTCGGCTTGAGCTGTCGCTTGCAATGCTCGACGACTTGCCTGATCTCAGATTCGGTCACCCACGCGCCCTGCACACGAGCCGGCTTGCTCGCGCCCATCGGCAAGAAGAGCGCATCCCCCTTGCCCACCAGCTTTTCCGCGCCCGGCTGGTCGAGGATGACGCGAGAGTCAGCCAGCGACGAGGTCGCAAACGCCAGCCGACTGGGGACGTTGGCCTTGATCAGGCCTGTCACCACATCGACGGACGGTCGCTGGGTTGCGAGCACGAGGTGGATTCCGGCGGCCCGCGCGAGCTGAGTGATCCGCACGATGGCGTCCTCGACGTCACGTGGCGAGATCATCATTAGGTCAGCGAGCTCGTCCACGACGACCAGCAGATAGGGGTACGGCGACAGGACGCGTTCGCTGCCAGGCGGCACCTTCACAGCCCCGGTGCGCACTGCCTTGTTGAAGTCGTCCACATGGCGGAAGCCGAAGTTGGCCAGGTCGTCATACCGCTGGTCCATCTCGCGCACGACCCACTGCAGCGCCTCCGAAGCCTTTTTGGGATTGGTGATGATGGGTGTAATCAGGTGCGGGATGCCCTCGTATCCGGTCAGCTCGACTCGCTTGGGGTCGACCATGATCATGCGCACCTCGTCGGGCGTCGAGCGCATGAGCAGCGAGCAGATCACCGAGTTGATGAAACTGGACTTGCCCGAGCCGGTGGCGCCCGCGACGAGCAGGTGCGGCATCTTGGCCAGGTTAGCGGCCACGAAACCGCCCTCGACGTCCTTGCCGAGCCCGACCACCATCGGGTGGTGGTCGGCGCGAGCCCTGGGCGCTCGCAGCACATCTCCGAGGGAGACGATCTCGGCGTCGATGTTCGGGATCTCCACCCCGATCGCGGACTTGCCCGGGATGGGAGACAGGATGCGCACGTCGGCGCTTGCCACGGCATACGCGATGTTCTTGCTGAGCGCGGTGACCTTCTCTACCTTGACGGCCGGACCGAGCTCGACCTCATAGCGCGTGACGGTCGGGCCGCGGGTGTAGCCGGTGATCTGGGCGTCGATGCCGAACTGGTCGAGCACCTCGGTCAGCCGGTCGACGATCGCGTCGGAGGCCGCGGACCTGGCCTTGTGGGCGCTGCCGGGCTTGAGGACTCCGTTCTCAGGCAGCGTGTAGGTGATGTCGCCGGACAGGCTGAGCTGCTCCACCCGTTGCGGGAGCGGAGTGTGGGGGGGTGGCTCGAGGGGCACGCCGTCCGCGTCGACCGCG
>JACCZJ010000149.1 GCA_013696065.1 Nocardioidaceae bacterium | reverse complement strand
GGCAAGCACTGCGAGGGTTGCCGCCTCAGCCGTCACGACGGTGCACGGCCGAGTGACCACGAGGCTCGGTCTCATCGGTGGGGTGGCCGCTGTCGTGCCGGCTGATGGATTGGTTCAGCTGGGTGAGCTCGCCGGGGTGCGGGCTGTGACGCCAGATGCTCGCCTGCACTTCCAGTCGCTCCAACCAGCCGCGCCCGCCGCGCTTGCCGCAGCCGCTGTCGACCCGGTGTCGGTGTACGGCAAGGAGGTTCGAGCCGACCTTGCCCATCAGGCTGGGTGGCGGGGTGAGGGCGTGACGGTCGCGCTGCTCGATACTGGTGTCGCATCGAGTCCGGACCTGTCTGGGCGGGTGCTGCCCGTGACTGATGAACTCACCGGCGCCACCTCGCCGTGTGAGAACCTCTCGGGTGAGCCGACGTGCGCGGACGGCTTTGGCCACGGCACGTTCATGGCGGGCATCATCGCCGGCAGCGGCGCGTCGTCGGATGGGAAATATCAGGGGATCGCGCCTCAGGCCAAGCTAGTGTCGATCAAGGTCGGAGCCAGCGATGGGTCCGCTGACGTCAGCAACCTGCTGGCAGGCATCCAATGGGCGGTTTCGTTCCGCCACCGCTACAACATCCGTGTCCTCAACCTGTCGTTGGGCACCAACTCGACGCAGTCGTGGCAAGTCGACCCCCTCAACTACGCCGTAGAGCGGGCCTGGGCGGCTGGGATAGCTGTCGTCGTGTCGGCGAGCAATCGTGGCCCGGCGCCGGGCACCATTTCCAAACCCGCCGACGACCCGTGGGTCATCACCGTGGGAGCTGTCGACGATCGTCAAACCAGGTCGGTCTCCGATGACCGGTCCCCCGATTTCTCCGGCCGCGGACCTACCGTGAACGGCCTGGTCAAGCCCGACGTCGCCGCGCCAGGTGCCCACTTGGTGTCGTTGCGCTCGGTCGGCAGCAGCATCGACCAGCAGTTCCCGAACTATGTGGCAGGGGCCTACCGTCAGGGCAGTGGCACCTCGATGGCGGCTGCGGTGGTGTCGGGAGTCTCCGCGCTCGTGCTGTCTGCGCGTCCAACCATGTCGCCGAACCGACTGAAATATGCCCTCGCTAGGACTGCGCGCCCTGCCGCGATGACCCTCCCGACTGCGGTCGGGGCGGGCGTCGTAGACGCCTACGCCGCTGTCAACGCGCCACCAGGGTTGGCGAACCTCGGACTGCCAAGGTCCAGTGGTGAGGGCAAACTCAGCCTAAGCCGCGGAACGGTCCTCGTGGAGACCAACGACCCGTTTCAAACAGTGGTGCAAGGGTCACAGACCGCCCAGCTATTGACCTGGGATCCGATCGGCTACCTCACCGGGGACTGGTCCGGCTCGACCTGGTACGCCACGCCGTGGTCCACGGCGCGCTGGTACAGCACCAGCTGGTACGGCGACCACTGGGTGGGCCACAACTGGGAGGGGTGCAGTTGGGACGCCGGCCAGGACGCCGACTGCTTCTACGGACACAACTGGGAAGGCTCTGCGTGGTACGGCGCCTGGGATTGACCTCTCTGCGACCGCAGGCGCGCCGTATCAGGGCTGGACCGCCAGCTCGGCGCGGTCCCGTTGTGCTGCTGACTGCGGCATTCGGCGGTGTGGCCATGCTCGTGACGCTGTTGGCTCAAGACCTGAGCCCTCTACCGATGCCGTCGTGGGCATTCGCACTCAGCTTGTTCGTCGCGCTGACGGCGGCCGGACTGGTCAACCTCGAGTACTTTTTTCGCGGCGAGATCGACGCGATCGACCACTTCGAGGCTGCGCTGGCCCCTGCGATCTTCTTCCTTCCCATCCCTGTCGTCGTCGCGATGGCCGCGGTGGCCAAGGCCACATCCCAGGCGCTGCGCGGTGTCCACCCCATCAAGGCCTGGTTCAACGTCGCCCAATGGAGCGCGGCGGCAGCGCTCGGGTGTGTGACTTTTGCCGCGCTGCGTGGCCGCGCACCGCCCGGTCCTCGCGACCTCGGTCCACTTACGGCGGCCATGGTCGTCGTGACTTTGGTCAACGTGGGCGCGTTGCTCGTGGTGTTGACGCTGGTGCAGCAGCGTCCGCTCCACCATGGTTGGTTCCGCCGCTTGGCCGCTGGGCTGATCCGCGATTCGAGTATGACCTTGGTTGTGAACCTCACCTTCGGACTGCTGTTCATCGCCACGTACGCGTGGGCGCCGGCCACGTGGCCCGTCCTGCTGGTGCCGTTGGCGCTGCTGCACTG
>JACCZJ010000144.1 GCA_013696065.1 Nocardioidaceae bacterium | reverse complement strand
CGGTGGTGTCGCAGTCAAGCATGAAGCTGATCGTTCCGGTCGGCGCGAGAACACTGGCTTGAGCGTTGCGGTAACCGTTGCTATCACCCGTCTTGACGACGGCGTCCCACGTCTTCGTGGCGAGTTTCTGCACGACGCGGTCATTCTCTGCGACGGATCGGATCGCATCGGTGGCGGCGGCATGCTTGCGCATCACCCGCTTGTGGGCGTCGGCGTTGCGGGCATACCCCTCGTATGGACCCACCACTCCGGCTAGATCGGCGGAACGTTTGTACGACGTACCCGTCATGAGTGACGTGATCGAAGCCGCCAGAGCTCGTCCGCCGTCGGAGTCGTAGCCGAGGCCCATCGCCATGAGCAGCGCGCCGAGGTTGGCGTAGCCGATCCCGAGCTGGCGGTAGGCACGGGTGGTCTCGCCGATCTTTTCTGTCGGGAAGTCGGCGAAGCAGATCGAGATATCCATCGCCGTAATGACCATCTCGACGCACCGGGCAAAGAGGGGGGCGTCGAATGTGTCGTCCTCGCGCAGGAACTTGAGCAGGTTGAGCGATGCCAGGTTGCACGACGAGTTGTCGAGGCTCAGATATTCACTGCAAGGGTTACTCGCGGTGATTCGTCCGGTTTCTGGATTGGTGTGCCAGTCGTTGATCGTGTCGTCGTACTGGATGCCGGGATCGGCACATTCCCATGCGGCCTTGGCCATCTTGCCGAATAGCTCTCGGGCGTCGACGGTCTCGATGACGTCACCGGTCTGCCGCGCCCGAAGCCCGAACTCCGTGCCGTGCTCGACCGCGCGCATGAACTCATCGGTGACACGCACTGAGTTGTTGGCGTTCTGGTATTGCACGGACACAATGTCTTTGCCGCCGAGGTCCATGTCGAAACCTGCGTCCCGTAGGGCCCGGATCTTGTCTTCTTCTTGCGCCTTCGTCTCGACGAACTCCTCGATGTCAGGGTGGTCGACGTCGAGCACGACCATCTTGGCGGCGCGCCGCGTGGCGCCACCGGACTTGATGGTGCCGGCGCTCGCGTCGGCACCGCGCATGAACGAGACCGGGCCAGACGCCGTACCCCCGCTCGACAACAGCTCCTTGCTCGAACGGATGCGTGACAGGTTGAGCCCAGCCCCGGAGCCACCCTTGAAGATAAAGCCCTCCTCCTTGTACCAGTTGAGGATGGAGTCCATCGAGTCGTCGACGCTGAGGATGAAACACGCTGACACCTGTTGCGGGGACGCTGTGCCGACGTTGAACCAGACGGGTGAGTTGAAGCTGAACACCTGGTGCACAAGCATGTGCGTCAACTCGTGCTCGAACACCTCGGCGTCGCCTGGTGTCGCGAAGTAGGCGTGCTGTTCACCAGCAGCGCGATACGTCTTGACCACGCGGTCGATCAATTGCTTGAGACTCCACTCGCGGGCGTCTGTGCCGACGGCGCCGCGGAAGTACTTGGTGGTGACGATGGTGGAGGCATTGACCGACCAGAAGTCTGGGAACTCGACGCCCTGCTGCTCGAACACGGTCTCGCCGGTCTTCCAGTTCTGCTGCACGACATCGCGCCGCTCCCACGTCACGTCATCGTAGGGATGGACCCCCTCGGTGGTGAAGATGCGCTCGATCTGCAGCTTGTCGGAGCTACCCCGCTGTGCCGTGCTCGGGCGGTGGCTGTCTGTCTCGGTCATGCCTCTCCTGCCTTGTCCCCAAGTCTGAGGACTGTCGCTCTCATGAGTGCTGCTCAGGGTCAGTTCTTTGGGATGTGACTGCTTCTTGCTGCGCTCGTCGTTTCCATTCGGTATGCCGGCTGGGGCGCCTCAACCGCTCGGTGCCTGCTCGCCACCGGCTCGTGAAGCGGTGTGGTCAGGCTCGCGACCAGTCGGCGAATGCTCTGCACGCAGCAGAGCGATCTCCGTCTCGAAGTCATCGGCCGACTCGAACGAGCGATAAACGCTCGCGAAACGCAGATACGCCACCTCGTCCAGCTCACGAAGCGGACCCAAGATGGCGAGGCCGACCTCATGCGCAGGCACCTCAGCCCAGCGGGATCCGCGCAGAGCCCCCTCGACTTGGGAGCCGAGGACCGCAAGGTCGTCGTCGCTGACCGGCCGGCCTTTGCAGGCCTTGCGGACTCCGTCGATCACCTTGTCGCGACTGAACGCCTCGGTGGCACCTGAGCGCTTCACCACCGTCAACTGCATGGCTTCGACGGTCGTGAACCGCTTCTCGCATTCCGAGCAGGATCTGCGACGCCGGATCGATGAGCCGTCTTCGGCCACCCGAGAGTCGAGGACTCGGGTGTCGACGTGAGAACAGTAGGGACAGTGCACCGCGATCCGCCTCCTCTCTAGGTCTGCTACCCGTTGTATCTGTCTGCTCCGACAGTTTCTGCGACCTGGCCCACTTGACTCTGTGCATGGCGTGTGGATCTCGAGCGGGCTCGTGTGGACGAGATACCACAACCTGTGGAGAACTACATCTCTGTAACTACTATATCTAGGGGTAACCGTACGCTCAAGGCGCGACCGGTGGCAATCGGTTCGGCAAAAAACTAAAAAAAGTCTCCGAAGTCCCAGGCCAGAGGGCATGTTCATCCCCGGTATCCCGCAGTGCGGCTCGGCGTGTCGGACTACTACGCGGGAGGCCCTGCCAGCTGGCATCAGCGGCCTCGCTCGCCGGGTGCAGTGGACCGCCGCGCTAGCTGCCTCAGCGGGGAGTGGGCGGTACGCGGGTGTGCCGTGCCCGCATCACCGAGCCGAACGGCGCCATCACATGTCGTTGCCCAACGTCTCAATCTGCCCAGAGTTATCCACAATCTCAGGCAGCGGGGTAGTAGCTTCGGGCGCACATTGGCACTCTTGCTTGAACCGTCACCTGCTGAGGATTGTTCTATGCGCCGCACTCTCGCACTCGCCACCGCAGGCTTGCTATCCGGTATGACGCTCAGCGCCTGCTCCGACAATGAGCCGGAGGCCTCGCCGACCGTCTCAAGTTCTGCCTCAGCGACCTCGACCACAGAGCCAACCGAGCCCACAGGACCCACAGAGTCAACCGAGCCCGACCCCTCCTCAGACCCGACCAAGCCCGCCCTGCCCGGTCTCGCCAAGAGGCATTCACAAGCCGGCGCCAGAGCATTCATCGAGCACTACATCGAAGCGCTCAACTATTCCTATGCCACCTCGCGTTCGGGGCCCCTCAGAACTGTGTCTAGCCCCAAATGTTTGGCTTGTCGGTACCTCTTTGATGACTTGGATGAAATGGATCAGCGTCATGGGGAGCAAGTCGGTGGGGAATGGACCGTCACGCAGATCGAACCCCTTGCAGAGCACACATCCACCAGCAGTTCGTTCATAGTCGGCATCGATATTGCGCGAGGCTACTCAATCGAAGGCGATGGGTCTCCACGACAAGCAATCAAACCCCAGAGCGTCTTCGACGAGATTCAGGCAGTCTGGCGTGGGGGCAGATGGCTCGTGCAGAATGTGAGTCCGGCATGATTTTCGCGGTCCTTGCGCAAGTTCTGTTGTCCCACGTCTTCCCACCGGCGCAGGTGATCTCTCCACTTGAAGATTGTCTAGCCGACGCAGTCGGGCCCCAGGCTATGTTCGTTTGTTTCGCTGAGTTCGGTGGCGGCA
>JACCZJ010000113.1 GCA_013696065.1 Nocardioidaceae bacterium | reverse complement strand
GCATGGTGGCGGGGTTGGCTGGTATGACGATCGGCGCCTACGCGCTCCTCGACGGCACCGCGCCTCGCCAGCTGGCGACTCCGGTGTTGTTGGGTGCCATTGCTCTCGGCGTGGTCGGGATCTCGCTATCCGGCAGGGGGGTCACACGCACCAGCTACCGGCCGGATCACTGGCGACTGGCTGAGCTGGTCACGGCAGCTTCGGGACTGGCTGCTGGTGTCCTCATGACGGTGACCTCGCGCGTCGATGCGGCGAATCTCAACCCGTCACTGTCACCACTGACGTGGCCACAGCTGCCGTGGCTTCCCCTTGCCGCGATCTTGATCGCACTCCTGCCTGTCGCCTCGACCCCGCACGCGGCCACCGTCGAGGCGGTGCCGGCGTGAGCATGCTGAGCTTCGCAGCGTTCTCCTTCTGGTATCCAGACGCCAGCCACCCCACCTTGGAGTCGGTCGACCTTCACGTCGAAGAGGGGGAGCTGGCGCTAGTCGTCGGCCACACCGGGTCGGGCAAGTCGACACTCCTGCGAGCAGTCAACGGGCTGGTACCGCACTTCACCGGCGGCCATGTGGAAGGTGTGGTGCTGGCTGGCGGACGGGACCCGCGCGACTGCCCACCGAGGGAGTTCGCCGAAACCGTCGGCGTCGTCGGCCAGGATCCGCTGGCCGGCTTCGTGACCGACACCGTCGAGGAGGAACTGGCCTACGGCATGGAGCAGCTCGCCGTGCCCCCGCAGGTGATGCGGCGCCGGGTAGAGGAAGTGCTCGACCTGATGGGCATCGCCCCGCTTCGCCGGCGTGCCTTGCGCACGTTGTCGGGGGGTGAACAGCAGCGGGTGGCGTTGGGATCGGTGCTTACCACGTCGCCTCGCGTACTGGTGCTCGACGAGCCCACTTCTGCGCTCGACCCAGCAGCGGCCGAGGATGCGCTCGCGGCCGTGCTGCGGCTGGTGCACGACCTGGGCGTGACCGTGTTGGCGGCCGAGCATCGCCTCGAGCGGATCGTGCAGTATGCCGACTCGCTGGTCGTCATCCAGGGTGGCCGGGTCAGTCAGGGCGACCCCGCGCAGATGCTGCGCGACGCCCCGTTGGCGCCGCCAGTGGTGGAGCTCGGCCGCCTCGCGGGCTGGTCGCCGCTGCCGTTGTCGGTGCGAGACGCCCGGCGAGCGGCTTTCCCCTTGCGAGCCATGGTTGCTCAGCTGTCACCTGCGGTCGATCGACGGGAGGTGGGCGACGCAGTCGACGGTCTCGTGGCGCGGTCTGTCTCGGTGAGGTACGGCGAAGCGGTGGCTGTGCGAGACGTCGACCTCGAGGTGGCGCCCGGAGAGGTCGTCGCGCTGATGGGACGCAACGGGTCCGGCAAGTCCTCACTGCTCTGGGCTTTGCAAGGCACGGGCCGACGAAGCAGCGGTTCGGTCCGCGTGGCGGGGCTGGACCCCGCCCGCCTCTCGCGTGCGGATGCGGCCAGACAGATCACGCTCGTGCCCCAGCAGGCGACCGACTTGCTCTACCACGATTCCGTGGCTGCGGAGTGCCGGGCTGCTGACCGGGCGGCCCGCGTCAGGCCGGGGACGGCGCGAGAGTTGTTCGCGCGGCTGGTCGACGAGAGCTCGATCAAGGACGCCACCCACCCTCGTGACCTGTCCGATGGCCAACGGCTCGCGCTCGCCCTCGCTGTGCAGCTCAGCTCTGAGCCGAACGTGGTGTTGCTGGACGAGCCGACCCGCGGGCTCGACTACGCGGCCAAGGCCCGCCTGCGCGAGATCTTGGAGTCGCTCGTCGAGTCGGGGAGAGCCGTCGTCGTGGCCACCCATGACGTCGAGTTCGTGGCGCATGCGGCGCACCGCGTCGTCGTGATGGCAGAAGGCGAGGTCGTGACGTCCGCCCCGACCCAACAGGCACTAGCGGCTTCTCCGATCTTCGCTTCTCAGGTAGCCAAGGTTATGGCCCCCCAGGCCTGGCTGACCGTCGAGCAGGTCGCGGTGGCGCTGTCAGATATGGAGGCAGCGCGTGGCGCTGCCTCGTTTGGTACGGGCGCTCGCCATGGCTGAGCTCGGCAACGTTGACGCCTGGGGTTCCCAGAGCGCCCAAGCCGGGCCCCGGAGCGCCTCGGCCGGACGCGCGCCTCGCAGAGTGGCCGCCAGCATCGCGACCCGCCGCCGCGCGGCTCTGCCCGTCGGCCGGCGCACGGGACTGATCCTCATCCTGGCGAGCGTCGCTGGGCTGGTGATGTTCTGCTGGCCGCTGTTTACGACCCCGGCACCGGACTCGACGGGGCACATCTCCGATGCCCCGTTTGCGTTCGTGCTCGTCCTGCCGTTCCTCATCGCCATCGTGTTGACGTCCTTTGCCGATGGCGGCATGGACTCCAAGGCGCTGGCGATGCTGGGAGTGCTGTCCGCGATCAACGCAGCGCTGCGACCCCTGGGTGCGGGCATGGCCGGCGTCGAGACGGTGTTCTTCTTGCTGGTGCTCGCCGGTCGTGTGTTTGGACCCGGCTTCGGGTTCGTGCTCGGCTGCACGTCGTTGTTCGCCTCAGCGCTGGTGACTGCGGGCGTCGGACCGTGGCTGCCCTTTCAGATGGTGGCGTCGGCGTGGATCGGGCTGGGTGCGGGCCTGTTGCCCAGACGTGTCACTGGCCGGGCTGAGATTGCGATGCTGGTGGCCTATGGGGTCGTGGCGGCGTACGTCTTCGGCTTCTTGATGACGATGTTCTTTTGGCCGTTCTCGGTCGGTCCGGACACGTCGGTCTCGTTTGTCCCCGGGGACCCATTGCTCGACAATCTGCACCGCTTCTTGGTCTTCACTGTGTTGAACTCGTCGCTGGGCTGGGACACCGGCCGGGCGATCACCAACGCGCTTGCCATCGTCGTGATCGGGCCGGCTGTGCTCGCCACCTTGCGCCGAGCCTCCCGCCGCGCGTCCTTCGGCGCCCGCCCCACCTTCTCCTCGACAGGCCAGAATGCGCATAACTCTGACGGCATGCCGGCCACACATTGACGTCTGCGGCGTCGGCTGGTTGCGGGGCTGCCCTCGGGATTGATGTATGGCGTCGCGCCAGCTGCATCAGACCCGATCGTTTCAGCAGGTCGGAGCAGATAGGCGGCTAGCCGCCGTTGTCGACATCGTCGGCGCCCGCGGCCACGAGGTCACCACCCAGCGTCCGGCTGCGTCCACGGAACTCGGCGATCACCTTGTCCTCGCAGGTGATGCGCACGTCATAGATGCCATTGCGGCCAAAGCGATGACGCTCGACGGCGGTGGCGACAAGCCGGTCACCAGTGGAGGCGGGCGCGGCGAAAACGATGTCGCACGATTGCGCCACCGCTCGCTCGTTGTGCGAGTTGCACGCGAAGGCGAAGGCCGAGTCGGCCAGCGCGAAGATCAGCCCGCCATGCGCCGTTCCGTGCCCGTTGGTCATGTCGGCCCGCACCGACATCGACACGGTCGAACAACCGCTCGAGACCTGCTCGATCTCCATACCGAGCGCGCGTGAGGCCACGTCGTCGACCCACATCGCCTCCACGCAGCGCCGGGCCAACTCGTCCGCTGCCGCCGTCTCGTCGTTTGCCGAGTCAGTCACAGCGGCTTCTCCAGCATCACGGTCTCGTGTCCGTCAGCCTGCACGAGGTGGCCGAGCTCGCGGTAGCCGCGACGGGAGTGGAAGGCCAACGACTCGACGTTGGCCGGCTTGGAGTTGACCTCGCAGACCATGCGGCCGTGCGGGGCCGCGAGGCGCTCCATCTCGTCGTACAGCCCGGTGGCGATGCCGCGGCGACGGAAGTCGGGGCTGACAGCTATCCGGTCCAGATAGAGGAAGTCGTCGAACAGCTCGCCGTGCCAGCGGTAGTTGATGGAGTCGTACGACGTCCCAGGCTCGAAGGCCAGAGCGAAACCCGCGACGTGTCCGTCGGCCTCACACACCATCGCATTCACGGCCATGGACAGATACTCAGCGAGCTCTTCGCGAGACAATGGGCTGAGCTGATGGACGGATTGCTCGTTGAGCATGAGCACCGAGTCGAAATCGCTGTCTCCGAGCGGGCGGATCGTCACGCAGGCACTCTCGCATGGCGCAATAGCGTGACACAATGGAGACCGCCCCGCGCCCCCCGTGTCACATCATGCGGTTGCGTACCCCATCCCTCGCACCGCACTTGCTGAGGAGCCCCTTGATGGCAGTTGCCGACCATCTCTTCGCCCGTCACCGCACGATCCTCGAGGACGCCGTCGAGGCGACGCGGACTCGCGGCTATCACAGTGCCTACCCGGAGTCACCCAGCCCCAAGGTGTACGGCGAATCGGCGGCGGCCGACGGGTTGGCGGCCTTCGAGGCGTGGCTGGGTGGGGATTTCCCGGTCAACACTCCGTGTGCGTCAGCGAGGGTGGCGACCGAGAAGTCACCCTTCGGCCTTGATCTCGGTGTGCGCTATCCGCGAGTCGCGCCGGCCGACGTACCCACGCTCATGGATGTGGCGCGTGGGGGCATGGCCGACTGGCGTGACGCAGGGGTCGAGGCACGTGTAGGCGTGGGGTTGGAGGCGCTCCACCGGCTGCATCAGCGGGTATTCGAGGTGGCGAATGCGGTGATGCATACGTCGGGTCAGGCGTTTGTGATGGCCTTCCAAGCGGGCGGCGCCCATGCTCTCGACCGGGCGCTTGAGTCGATCGCCTACGCGTACGCAGAGATGACGCGGGTGCCGCGCACGGCGATCTGGGAAAAACCCGGTCGCGAGGCGCCCCTCCGGATGGAAAAGACTTACACCGTCGTGCCGCGGGGAGTGGCGCTCGTCATCGGGTGCAACACCTTCCCCACCTGGAACTCGTGGCCGGGTCTCTTTGCCTCCCTCGTCACCGGCAACCCGGTGGTGGTGAAGCCGCATCCAGGTGCGGTGCTGCCGCTGGCCATCACCGTCCAGGTGTTGCAGGAGGTGTTGACCGAAGCTGGTTTCGACCCGCACCTGGTCACGCTAGCGGCTGAGGATCCCGCCGACGGGCTTGCCGCAGTCTTGGCCGTGCGGCCGGAGGTGAGGCTCATCGACTACACCGGCTCCAACTCCTTCGGCGACTGGCTCGAAGACAACGCGCGGCAGGCCCACGTCTTCGCTGAAAAGGCGGGGGTTAATTCGGTGGTCATCGATTCCACTGACTCGTTGGTGGGGATGTGCTTCAACTTGGCGTTCTCGCTGGCGCTCTACACCGGACAGATGTGCACGGCGCCGCAAGATCTCTTCATCCCGTCCGAGGGGATCGACACGGACGAGGGTCACAAGTCGGTCGAGGACGTCGTCGCGGGGGTTGCGGCTGCCTTCAGCAAGCTGCTCGGTGACGACAAGCGCGCTGTCGAGGTGCTCGGAGGCGTGGTCAACGAGGGCGTGCTGCAGCGGCTATCGGATGCCGCCGCCGGCAAGCAGGGCACGGTCGCCATCGAGTCCCGCGAGGTGACCCACCCGGCTTTCGCCGACGCCGTGGTGCGGACCCCCACTGTGTTGGTGGTCGGCGTTGACGATCGAGCGGCATACGAGCAGGAGTGCTTCGGCCCGATCAGCTTCGTCGTCAAGACTGGCTCGACCGACGAATCCATCGAGGTGTTCCGGCGTACGGCGATGGAGCGTGGCGCGATGACCGCCTCCGTCTATACGACGGACAACCGGGTGCTGGCCTCGATGCGCACGGCTGCTCTGGATGCTGGAGTTGCTTTGAGCGAGAACCTAACTGGGCAGGTTTTCGTCAACCAGTCGGCAGCGTTCAGTGACTTCCACGGCACCGGCGCGAACCCGGCTGCCAACGCGTCATACACGGATGGCGCCTATGTGGCCAGCCGTTTTCGCTTCGTTCAGTCTCGCCGCCACATCTGACCGCCTCACCGACTTGTCAGAAACTGAGGGGGCTATAGCCGTCCCATTTTCTGACATGCCGACATCAACAACATGGGACGGGAT
>JACCZJ010000101.1 GCA_013696065.1 Nocardioidaceae bacterium | reverse complement strand
TTCGCCCCGATTCAACCCGCGTAGCGGGCCGAACATTGACGTCTCCCGGGGAGTGAAAGGGGACGCGTTGGCGGGCGGTAACTGACCTCTCAACGGGAGGTAGCTGGCCTCTCAACGGAAGGGCAGTGGCCTCTCGACGGGAGGTAACTGGCCTCTCAACGGATGAGGGGGTCAGCTGCGTTCGGATTTGGCGGAGCGGGAGATCAGACTGACCAGCATCTCCTGGGGAGCCAGGTCTCCCTCGACGAGGGCCGCCACATGCTCGACGATGGGCATCTCGACGCCAGCCTTGGTGGCCAAGTCGCGGATAGACACACACGACTTGATTCCCTCAGCCACCTGCCTCGTCGAGGAAGCGATATCCGCGACACTCATGCCTTGGCCGAGCTTCTCGCCGAAGGTTCGATTGCGTGAGAGGCTCGACGAACACGTGGCCACCAAGTCGCCGAGGCCGGCAAGGCCTGAGAACGTATAAGGGTCAGCACCCAGCGCCAGCCCCAGACGCGCCGTCTCCGCTAACCCACGCGTGATGACCGTGGCAGTCGTGTTGTCTCCAAAGCCCAGCCCCACCGCCATACCGACGGCTAACGCAATCACGTTCTTGGTCGCGCCGCCGAGCTCGCAACCGACCACGTCAGTGTTCGTGTACGGGCGGAAGAACGCGGTGTGACACCGTAACTGGAGGGCCTCGGCCACCGCCTCGTCCGTGCAAGCGATCACGGAGGCAGCGGGTTGTCGGGCTGCGATTTCGTGCGACAGGTTGGGCCCGGAAAGGACAGCGACCCGGCCCGCGCCTATGCCGGTCACCTCCTCGATGACTTCGCTCATACGTTTGGAGCTGCCGACCTCGACACCCTTCATCAGGCTCAACAGCACGGCATGTGGAGGAATGTCGCCCGACCATCGCTGGAGGTTTGAACGCAGCGACTGAGATGGGACGGCCAACACGACCAGCTCGGCACCGTCGAGTGCTTCGGCCGGGTCGTGTGTCGCATGGATCTCATTGGCCAACGAGACGCCGGGCAGGTAGTCAGCGTTCTCATGGCGCGCATTGATGTTCGCGCTCAACTCCTCGCGACGAGCCCACAGCGTGACGACGTTGCCGGCATCGGCGAGCACCAGGGAGAACGCCGTACCCCAGGAGCCAGCGCCGAATACCGCAACCTTGTTCACGATGGCTGCTCCCTTGGGCTTGGCTCGCTCGACACCTCGGCGTCTTCTTGTTCCGACGAGGATATGTCCACCGGCTCGACCTGCACGATGCGCTCGTCAGAACCCACTCGATGCTGGTCGACAGGTTGAACTGAGATGCGTCGAGGGTTGCCGATCTCGGGAACGCCCTCGGCCACGGGGTCGAATCGTCGTGCTGGCGCCTGTTCTCCTCTGATTTGCGCCAACAACTCGGTGATGGCCGCCATAATGCGTTCGGTGGCGAGAATCAGATCGGGAGCCGTGAAGGCTTTCCCCTGGAGGTCTCGGAGGTCGACCGGCTTGCCGGCTCGGACCTGCATCAGTTTGCGTGGAAGGAGATGCGGCACGCGAGCATAGGGCGCGAGTATCTCCTGGGGTCCCCACTGGGCGCAGGGGATCACCGGACAACCCGTCGTGAGTGCCACCCGCGCCGCGCCGGTCTTGCCCACCATCGGCCAGAGCCCAGGGTCCCGGGAGATGGTGCCCTCGGGGTAGATGATGACGCATTCACCTCGCTCAACCGCCGCCACGGCAGCACTGAACGCCTCGGCAGCTTGCTCGGTCTTGCGATAGACGGGGATCTGACCCGCACTGGTGAGTATCTTCCCCGCGATAGGGATTTTGAACACGTCGGCCTTGCCGAGAAAGCGCGGCAACCGTCCTCTGTTGTAGATGAAGTGGGCGAACGGAAACGGGTCGACCTCGGAGACGTGGTTGACCGCCACCACACATCCGCCCCCGGACGGGACGTTTTCGGCGCCGCGCCAGTCACGTTTGGTCAGCGCGAGCAGTGGGCGTCGCAGCACGGTCACGCAGAACGCGATCGCCCACCCACGTTTCTGTTTGCGCACCTGCTCCCCCGTCACCACGGCGATGTCACCCACCGCCCCACTCTGCCGAGCCTGCGAAGCTCGAGCGCTAACGTAAACCCGTGCAGGCAACGGTTCTGAGGTTCGACCCAGCTGACTCTTCGGGCGCCGTGGTGTTCGACGACGGTCGGGCGCTGACGTTCTCTGGTGACGTATTCCTCGCGAGCGGTCTCAGGCTCTTGCGCCCCGGTCAGCGGCTCAGAATCAGTCTCGGTGCTGATGGCAGCATCCGGAGTCTCACGATCGTGACCCTGGCTGACCCGCGCTGACCGCGTTGGTCCTAGGACGTCTTCTTGGCCGTTGTCTTCCTGGCCGGCGCCTTCTTCGCGGTGGACTTCGCTGTTGAGGTGGTCTTGGCGGCCGTGGTCTTGCGTGCGGGGCTCGATGCGGTCGACTTGCTCGCTGATTTCCTCGCTGCAGTGCCCTTGCTCGCTGTCGACTTCGAGGCGGTTGACTTGGCAGTCGCAGACTTGGTGGCGGTGCTCTTGCTCGCGGTGGTCTTCTTGGCCGGCGAGGACTTCTTCGCAGACGACTGCTTGCTAGCAGCGCTCTTGGTTGTCGAGGCAGCCTTCGTTGTGGTCGACTTTGCTGGCGCCGATGCCCGGAGCGGCGTACTGGCCGTGGCCTTGGGGAGCTTTTTGGCGCCGGAGACGACGGCCTTGAGGTCAGCCCCAGGACGGAACTTCGGGACGGCGGTCTTCTTGGCGCGGATGCGCGCGCCTGTCTGGGGATTGCGCACGGTGCGGGCCGGGCGGATGACCTTCTCGAAGGCACCGAAGCCGGTGATGGCAACCTTTTCACCCTTGGTCACTTCTCTGGTGACCGTGTCGAGCACAGCCTCGAGTGCGTGATGAGCTAATTTCCTGTTGCCCTCGAAGTGCTTCGACAGAGCTTCGATGAGTTGACTCTTGTTCACTGGCTTCCCTTTCGTGAACTCGCGTGAGCCGAATGCTCAGCGTCGCTAAAACGTTATTCACAATAGGGGTTGGCTGCGAAGCGACACACCCCAAATGGCCGTTATTTTCTTGGGCTCTGACGGATCAAGCCCGAGATGCCATCTGAGAGACGCCGCGGAAACGCTATGCGGGCTGGGAAAGTGCTGCCTCGACGGATGGTTTTCCGGCGATGTCGGCTTGCTGCGCTGACTCTTGGGTGGCCGGCTTGAACGCAGCTCTTCGTGCTTCGTATAAGGCGATCTCGCCTTCGTGGCCGAGGGTGATGCCTATGTCGTCGAGTCCCTCGAGCAGCCGCCACCGGGTGTAATCGTCGATCTCGAAGCGGGCCGAGAAGGAGTTTGCCTTGACAACCAAGTTCTCCAGATCAACGGTCACTTCCGTCGAAGGGTCTGTCTCGACGAGGGACCACAACTGATCGATGACTGGCTGCTCGACAAGGGCGGTCAGCAGCCCTGCCTTACCTGAGTTGCTACGGAATATGTCTCCGAAGCGGGAGCTGAGGACCACCTTGAAGCCATAGTTGGTCAGAGCCCAGACGGCGTGCTCCCGCGACGAGCCAGTGCCGAAGTCGGGTCCGGCTATGAGGATGCTCGCCCCGTCATACTGCGGCTGGTTCAACACGAAGTCTGGGTCGTTGCGCCAGGCTGCGAACAAGCCGTCTTCGAAACCCGAGCGCGTGATGCGTTTCAAATACACCGCCGGGATGATCTGATCTGTGTCGACGTTGCTGCGGCGCAGTGGCAGCGCCGTGCCTGTGTGGCTGGTGAACTTATCCATCGCGGTCCCCTCAGACCTGAGCTTGCACGTCAGCGGGCGCCGTCAGGCGACCGGTCACTGCGGTGGCTGCGGCCACCAGTGGGGAGACGAGGTGGGTACGTCCGCCCTTACCTTGGCGACCTTCGAAGTTGCGGTTGGACGTGGAAGCGCTGCGCTCGCCTGGTGTGAGTTGATCAGGGTTCATGCCCAGACACATCGAACAACCGGCCCCGCGCCACTCTGCACCGGCCTCTTTGAAGATGATGTCCAGACCCTCGTCCTCGGCTTGCAGGCGAACTCGGGCCGACCCAGGCACGACCAACATGCGCACGGAGTCGGCCACCTTGCGTCCGCGCATGATGTCGGCGGCGGCTCGCAGGTCCTCGATCCGCCCGTTGGTGCAGGATCCGACGAACACGGTGTCGACTGCGATGTCACGCATGCGTGTGCCGGCGGTCAGTCCCATGTATTCGAGAGCGCGCTCGGCCGCGACGCGCTCAGCGTCGGTGTCGAAGTCGTCAGGTGAGGGGACGCTGTCGCCCAGTGGCACGCCTTGTCCGGGGTTGGTTCCCCAGGTCACGAAAGGCGTCACGGCAGAGGCGTCGATGACGACCTCCCTGTCGAAGGTGGCATCGACATCGGTGACCAGAGTCCGCCAGTATGCGACGGCCGCGTCCCAATCGCTGCCCGTCGGCGCGTGCGGGCGGCCATGGAGGTAGTCCAACGTGGTCTCGTCGGGAGCAATGAGGCCAGCCTTGGCGCCCCACTCGATGCTCATGTTGCAGATCGTCATACGGCCCTCCATCGAGAGCGTCTCGATCGTTTCGCCGCGGTACTCGACGACATACCCCTGGCCACCACCTGTGGTCTCCTGGGCGATCAGCGTGAGCACGAGGTCCTTGGCGGTGACTCCGGGTGGCAGCTGACCATTGACCGTGACAGCCATCGTCTTGGGTTTGGCCTGGGGCAGGGTCTGCGTGGCCAGGACATGCTCGACCTCACTGGTGCCGATGCCGAAGGCCAGGGCGCCGAACGCGCCATGCGTGGAGGTGTGGGAGTCGCCGCAGACGACGGTCATGCCCGGCTGGGTCAGTCCGAGCTGAGGTCCCACCACATGCACGATGCCCTGCTCGACGTCGCCGAGAGAATGCAGCCGTACACCGAACTCGGCGCAGTTGGCGCGCAGCGCATCGACCTGAGCCCGCGAGACGGGGTCAGCGATCGGCTTGTCGATGTCGAGCGTCGGGATGTTGTGATCCTCGGTGGCAATGGTCAGATCGGGGCGGCGAACAGGCCGGTCCGTGAGACGCAATCCCTCGAACGCCTGCGGACTCGTCACCTCATGAACGAGATGGAGATCGATGTAAAGCAGATCCGGCTCACCATCGGCCCGGCGGACCACATGGTCGTCCCACACCTTCTCGGCCAAGGTGCGGGGAGTGGGCAAGGTCATGTCGCTCCTGACTTGCATATCAGCATCTGAGACGTCAGTATCGGGGTATGGACAACTCTAGCGGAGTCGGCGTTCTCGACAAAGCTGCCTTGGTGCTCTCCGCGCTCGAAGCGGGGCCAGCATCGTTGGCCGGTCTTGTCGCCGCCACGGGTCTGGCCCGCCCGACTGCTCACCGGCTTGCGGTGGCGCTGGAGTATCACCGACTGGTCGCCCGCGACATGCAAGGCCGCTTCACCCTGGGCCCCAGGCTCAGTGAACTCTCCTCGGCTGCCGGAGAAGACCGCCTCCTCGCCGCGGCCGGCCCCATCCTGGCACGCCTGCGCGACATCACGGGTGAGTCAGCCCAGTTGTTCCGTCGCCAGGGTGACTTCCGGGTTTGCGTTGCTGCCGCTGAACGACCGGCCGGGTTGCGCGACTCGATTCCCATCGGCAGTCAACTCAGTATGCTTGCCGGCTCAGCAGCGCAGATCCTGCTCGCCTGGGAAGAGCCCGATCGCTTGCACCGTGGCCTGCATGGCGCCGCTTTCAATGCTGCTGCCTTGGCGAGTATCCGTCGCAGAGGCTGGGCTCAAAGTGTCGGCGAGCGGGAACCCGGGGTGGCATCCGTGTCGGCCGGCGTGCGCTCGCCATCGGGCAAGGTCATCGCGGCCGTTTCTGTGTCCGGGCCGCTCGAGCGGATGAGTCGTCAGCCAGGCCGGATGCATGCCCCGGCGGTGCTGGCCGCGGCCGAACGCCTGACCGAGGCGCTCCGCCGCGCCGCCGCCAAATAACTCCTCTCCCCATCCCCGTTGAGAGGCCAGCCACCTCCCCTTGAGAGGCCAGCCACCTCCCCTTTCGTACTGACTGACCGCGCAAGAGGACTTACCGCGCAAGAGGTTGGCCGGGACGAGGTCAGCAAAAGAGTGACGGTTGACCCGTATGAGTCGACTCGAGGTCCAGGAGCTGCCGCTTGCGCTCGAGTCCGCCCGCATAACCGACCAGTTTGCCGTTCGCCCCGATCACGCGATGGCACGGAACGATGATGGCGATCGGATTCGCACCGTTGGCGGTGCCCACCGCCCGAGATGCGCCGGCAGGCATCCCCAGGCGAGCCGCTATCTCCCCGTACGACGCTGTGACGCCAAACGGAATGCGGGTCAGTTCATCCCACACGCGCCGTTGGAACGGCGTGCCGCGCGCCGCCAGCGGTATGTCGAACTCACGCAACTCGCCGGCAAAGTACGCCTCGAATTGGTGGTGGGCCTCCTGTAGCACCGGGTTGTCTGACCCCGTTTCCTCCGACACGCGCCCGCCCGCTCCCCTGCGGCTTTCCTCCTCGCCCAGCGGGTCGGCTCGAACTGGCATGCCGGAAGCGTTGTCCACTACCGGCTCATCACCTCCCGGCGCCTCTACCAGGAAATGTGCCCGGGTCAGCGACCCTGCCTCGGCAACCAGCTCCATCCGGCCGACCGGCGACTCGACCGTCAATACTGAGATTGTCATTGCTCCTCCTTGCTCAGGGATCTCCATATATGCATCAGGGCATAGGAACGCCATGGCCGCCATAGCTCTGCTCGGGCAGCCTGATGCCTGTCATTGCCCATGCATCCCAGGGTGGCCATGCCTTGTCGCACACCCAGGTCAGTGGCCAAGAACACGTCAGGGTCGCCCAGAGCGCGCAGTGCGATGTAGTCGGCCGTCCAGGGACCGATGCCAGGCAGCGCCATCAACCCCGCTCTGACGTCTGCGCGGTCCGCACTGCGGTCGAGCAGGATCTGTCCGTCGGCGACGGCCGAAGCCATCTCGACGAGGGCTCGTCCGCGCGATCGCGGCATGGGTAGGGTTTCGGGATCCACCCCGGCAAGGACTTCAGCGGTGGGAAATAACCGCGTCGGCCCGGGGCTGCCTGGATTGGCGATGGTGTCACCGTGTTCGGCGACCAGCGTAGTGGCCACAGTTCGTGCGCCGGCGACTGAGATCTGTTGCCCGATGATGGCGCGTACGGCGACCTCGAACCCGTCCACGTGGCCAGGAACTCGGAGCCCTGGTCGAGCTTGGACCAAGGGTCTGAGCATCGCATCACTCGCCAGGTGTTCGTCGATGGCGACTGGGTCGGCGTCGAGGTCAAGCATGCGGCGGCATCGTTCCACCGCGGAGGTGAGGTCGCGCAGATCGGTTAGGCGCAACACGCATTGCACCTGTCCGACGGGCGTCTGGGTCGGCGTCAAGCTGACCTGGCCGTGACCGCGCGGGAGTCGCAGCGTGCGTGAATAGGTGTCTGCTTCGAACTCTTCGACGCCGCCGATGAGTCGCTGAGCCAAAAAGGACAGCAAAGACCTGGATTCAAAGGGCGTGCGGACCGCCAACGAGATCGTCACGACGCCGTCCGCCCTGGCCTGCTGGGAACGACTCGCCGGCCGACTCGCTCTGAGCGCGGTCGGCGTGGCCGCATAGACCTCCTGCACGGTCGCGTTGAACTGCCGCACACTCGAGAATCCAGCAGCGAAGGCCACATCCGTCAACGCCATCTCAGTCGTCTCGATGAGGGTGCGTGCGGTGTGCGCGCGTTGCGCCCGTGCCAGCGAGAGCGGCCCGGCGCCAAGTTGTTGCGTGAGGACTCGGTTCAGGTGACGGGTCGAGTAGCCAGTGCGCGAGGCAAGTCCGTCGACGCCCTCGCGCTCCACAACGCCGTCGGCGATCATCCGCATGGCGCGTCCGGACACGTCGGCGTTGATGTCCCACTCCGGCGAACCGGGGGTCAGGTCGGGACGACACCGTCGACAAGCGC
>JACCZJ010000092.1 GCA_013696065.1 Nocardioidaceae bacterium | reverse complement strand
CTCATCACCGGCGCATCGCGGGGTTTCGGTCGTGCGGTGGCTTCGGCCCTAGCCGAGAGGGGGTGGAGCCTCGTCATCGACGGCCGTTCTGGCGACGCGCTCAAGGCGACACTGGGCCAGCTGCTCGACGCGGGAGCCACAGCGGTCATCGCGCATACCGGAGACGTCGCCGACCCCCGGCACCGCGAGCAACTCGCGGCCTCAGTGCAGGGCCAGGCCCTCGACCTGCTGGTCAACAACGCCAGCCGGCTCGGCCCCAGCCCGCAACCTCGGCTCGCTGACTACGCGCACCACGAATGGCGCCAGGTGTATGAAGTCAACGTGCTTGCCCCGCTGGCGCTAACACAGATCCTGCTGCCCGCCCTACGGAGCAGCAGCGCCGTCGTTGTCAATCTCAGCTCCGACGCGGCAGTGGCTCCCTACGAGGGGTGGGGCGGCTACGGTTCCTCGAAGGCCGCCCTTGACCAGTGGAGCGCCATCCTCGCCTCCGAAGAACCGGACCTGCGCGTCTACGCATTCGACCCTGGTGACATGCGCACCCAGATGCACCAGGAGGCGTTTCCCACCGAAGACATCTCCGACCGTCCAGAGCCCGAGACCGTCGTGCCAGCGCTGCTCCGCCTCTTGGCCAAGCGCCCGGTGAGTGGTCGCTATCAAGCGTCCCGGTGGTTGGTCCAAGGTGCGGTCGCGTGACGACGAAGGCGCTCACACCCCCCATGGAGCAATTCGTCGTTCCACCGGGCAGTCATGCGGCTGAGCCCCCCGAGCAGCGCGGCCTTCAGCGCGACGAGGTGCGCCTGTTGGTGACGACTCCGCGGGGGGTGGTGCATCGCCAGTTCCGTGATCTACCGGATCTCCTGGCGGAAGGCGACCTGGTTGTGGTCAACACCTCTGCGACGCTCCCCGCAGCGCTTCGGGTGGTCAGGGCCTCGGATTCGCGTGCGCGGATGCATGTGGCGGGCCAGCGCGATGACGGCTCGTGGGTTGTCGAGCTGCGAAGCAGCGACAACCGTGGGCCGGCTGACGATGTGGCGGTGGGAGAGAGGGTCGCCCTGCCCGGAGGGGCACGGCTCTGCGTCCGATCGTCATACCCACTGCCTGGGCAGCGCAAGAGCCGCCTCTGGCTGGCCACGCCGGACCGCACGATCGATCGGGTCAGCTTCCTGCACGAGCACGGAGAGCCGATTCGCTACGGGTATCTCTCCAGCAGCTGGCCGCTGACCGCCCTGCAGACCGTGTACGCCGACGAGCCTGGCAGCGCCGAGATGCCTAGTGCCGGACGGCCTTTCACTGACCGCGTCCTCATCCGGCTGATGGTGCGTGGGGTGACGGTGGCGCCCTTGGTTCTGCACACCGGAGTTTCCAGTCCTGAAAAGCACGAGCCGCCAGTCGCCGAATGGCTCCACGTGCCCTCTGCGACCGCACGCTTGGTCAAGCAGACCAAGGAGGCGGGGGGACGCGTAGTGGCGGTGGGTACGACGGTGGTACGCGCGCTCGAAAGTGCTGCGGATTCGGCCGAATCGATACGGGCAACAGAGGGCTGGACCGATCTCGTCCTGAGCCCAAACCGTCCCGCGATGGTGGTGGATGCCCTCATCACGGGCCTGCACGAGCCCGAGTCCAGCCACCTTCAGTTGCTGGAGGCCGTTGCCGGGCGGGCGCTCGTCCGCGCGGGGTATGCGGCGGCTCTCCGGGAGGGCTATCTGTGGCATGAGTTCGGGGACTCGATGCTCCTTTTGCCGTCACCCAAGGTTACCGCGCCCCGCGAAATATGAAAGGTCGCTGAAGACCGCTGCGGGGACGTCTATCGTCACTGCATCGCCGCAATACAGGCACCCCAGGACAAAGGATGATGCCATGACGCCGCTCTGTCCACGCAGTCTGGCAGCAGTGGGGGCGGCCATGCTGGCGCTCAGTCTTTTCGCAGTGCCCGCTGACGCGATGCGGCTCGATGAACCCGCTCCCGGGGGGTCAGCGCCACAGAGGTGCATCGACGCCCAAGCCCAGGACTCCGGTGCCCGAGCCGCCACAAACGGGCGACAACCCGACCACCGTGACCTCACCGTTGAGGAGAAGCAGGCAATTGAGCAACGGGCGGATCGAATCTTGCGCGAGAAGCGGTTTTCGTCGTATGACGCTGGGACCCTGTCGGTGGACGTCCCCGTGTATGTGCACGTGATGCTGTCCGAAAGCGGGGAAGGCAATGTCAGCCGCGAGCAGATCCTCGATCAATTCGCTGCGCTGAACGCACATTTCGGCGGTCAAGCGTCCCCCGAGGCAGCCGTCACCGGTTTTACGTTCACCCTCAAGGGCGTCAAGCGCTACTACAACGACACGTGGCACACCGGCGGTGAGAGCGTGAGGTACCGCTCGCTAACGCGGGTAGGTGGCGCTGGGACGCTCAACATGTGGCTGGTCGACATGGGTGGACTCGGCATCGCCACCTTCCCGTCGGACTATGACGCGGCCCCCAAAAAGGACGGGATTCGGGTCCATTATGCGTCGCTGCCTGGCGGCTCCATCGAGAATTACAACCTCGGCGGCACCGCCACCCACGAGGCGGGGCACTGGCTAGGGCTCTATCACACGTTCGATGGGGGTTGCAGCCGCCCCAATGATCAGGTGGGGGACACACCAGCCCAGCGATTCCCCACCGACGGTTGTCCGGAGGGCCAGGACACCTGCCCGGGACGTCGCGGCCTTGACCCCATCCACAACTACATGGACTACAGCTACGACCGCTGCTACAACCAGTTCACCGGGGGACAATCTGCCCGCATGGCCAATATGTGGACGGCATTCAGGGCCGACGATGGGCGATTCTGACCAGGGATGATCCTCAACTTGACCTGACGGGCGCGACGCATGTGCGGGCCCGTGGACGCTGCCGCAGAAAGTTCCGTCGCGCCTCCATTGCACCATGGGTTTTCCGCAAAACCTTCCTAAAACGGACTCTTTCTCCTAGGATCGTCGCGCCGACGAGTACGCCTGCGTGCTCCCCCTCCATGCAAGGACTCAGATGACCCGTCTCCGTAGAGTGACAGTTGCCGCCATGAGCTCGGTCGCATTGGGTATCACGCTCACCGCCGTACCGGCTCAAGCCATGCCAGCCCGTGAGGGAAGTGGCAGCGTCGGGTGCTTCGAGCCGGCCTCCACTGGTGCGGGCGCCCGCAGTGCGACCGGTGAGCGTCAAGCTGACCACCGCGATGTCAGCCGTCGCCAACAGCGGGCCATCGAGCGCAGAACTGCGCGGATCCTCGACCGCCAGGGTGTGACGGCAGGGGAGACAACCCAGTTAGCGGCCACTGTGCCGGTCTACGTCCACGTCATGGCCGACAAGGCCGGGGTCGGAAACGCCACAGACACCCAGATCAGTAACCAGATCGCGGTGCTCAACAAGACCTTCGGTGGACAGGAGTCCACAGCCGCCGCGAACACGGGCTTCACCTTCACGCTCACCAAGACCGACCGCTACTACAACTCGACCTGGCACGCCGACCGGCAGAGCACGACCTACCGATCCAAGACCCGCTTGGGTGGCGCGAACGCGCTGAACATCTGGCTCGTCGATTTCAAGTACCTCGGCATCGCCACATTCCCCTGGGACTATGCGGCGAACCCCAAGATCGACGGCATCCGTGTCAACGTCAACTCACTGCCAGGCGGATCCATCGCCAACTACAACCTGGGCGAGACCGCCACTCATGAGGCCGGCCACTGGTTCGGTCTCTACCACACCTTCCAAGGCGGTTGCACGACTACGAACGACTCGGTCGGCGACACGCCCGCTCAGTCCAGCGGCTCCGAAGGCTGCCCCGAGGGCCGGGAC